>NZ_JBHXSK010000007.1:0-264356 GCF_042716195.1 Streptomyces sp. NPDC058683 | reverse complement strand
GCACCTCTGTGAGAGAGGTGCGGCCCCGCCGTCGTACCGCCCGAAGTCTCCGGCGCTTCCGATACTTCCGAAGCCTCCGGCGCTTCCGATGTCAGCCCTGGAGTCGCTTCTTCACCGCGGCGGCGACGCGGCCGCCCTCGGCCAGTCCGGCCACCTTCGGGTTCACGATCTTCATCACGGCGCCCATGGCCCGCGGCCCCTCGGCGCCCGCCGCCTTCGCCTCCTCGACGGCCGCGGCGACGATCCCGCCCAGCTCCTCGTCGCTGAGCTGCTTGGGCAGGTACTCGTCGAGGAGCTCGCCCTCCGCCTTCTCCCGCTCGGCGCTCTCGGTGCGGCCGCCCTGCGCGAAGGCCTCGGCCGCCTCCCGGCGCTTCTTCGCCTCCTTGGCGATCACCTTGAGCACCTCGTCGTCGGAGAGCTCGCGCTTCTCCTTGCCCGCGACCTCCTCCTTGGTGATCGCGGCGAGCGTCAGCCGGAGCGTCGAGGAGCGGAGCTCGTCACGTGCCTTGATCGCGGAGTTGAGGTCGTCGTGCAGCTTCGACTTGAGCGTGGTGGTCATGGTTCCGATTGTCGCAGGTGCCGCACGCGAGCCGCCCGCCGTTTTACCCACCCCCTCTCCTCCCCCGCCCCTCCCCCTTCCTTCGTCCCTTCCTTCGTCCCTTCCTTCGTCCCTTCCTTCGTCCCTTCTTCCTTCTTGCACCGCCGGGTCTCTGGGCCCTCTCTCCGTCTGACACGATGGTCGTATGCGCGCTCGATACGGAGTACCCCTGGGAATCGCGGCGTTCGGTGCCGCCGGTGTGTTGTACGCGGCCGGCTTCGAGGTCCGTTCGTTCCGCCTGCGCCGGGTGACGGTCCCGGTCCTCCCGCCGGGGATGCGCCCGCTGCGCGTGCTGCAGGTCTCCGACATCCACATGGTGAGCGGACAGCGCAAGAAGCAGCGCTGGCTGCGGTCGCTGGCGGGCCTGCGCCCGGACTTCGTGATCAACACGGGCGACAACCTGTCCGACCCGGAGGGCGTCCCGGAGGTCCTGGACGCGCTCGGCCCCCTGATGGACTTCCCGGGCGCGTACGTCTTCGGCTCCAACGACTACTACGGCCCCAAACTCCGCAACCCCGCCCGCTACTTGCTGGAGAAGACGAGCGGCAATCACGGCCTGAACGGCAACCCGCCGGCGGTCGGCGTGATCCACAACCCGTGGGAGGACCTGCGGGACGCCTTCGACGGGGCGGGCTGGCTGAACCTGACGAACACGCGGGGTGTCCTGAAGATCGAGGGCGTCTCGGTGGAGCTGACGGGACTGGACGACCCGCACATCAAGCGGGACCGGTATGTGCAGGTGGCGGGCGGCCCGTCCGGTACGGCGGACTTCTCGATGGGCGTGGTCCACGCCCCGTACCTGCGCGTCCTGGACGCGTTCACGGCCGACGGCTACCCCCTGCTCCTGGCCGGCCACACCCACGGCGGCCAGCTCTGCATCCCCTTCTACGGCGCCCTGGTCACCAACTGCGACCTGGACACGGAACGGGTGAAGGGCCTCTCGCGGCACACGGCGGAGGGCCGTACGTCGTACCTCCACGTCTCGGCGGGCTGCGGCACGAACCGCTACACCCCGGTCCGCTTCGCCTGCCCGCCGGAGGCGACGCTGCTGACGTTGGTGGGGCGGGAGTAGGAGGGGAGGGACGAGGCGAGGCGGGGACCGGCCGGGGGATCACCCACTCGGCGTAGGCCAACATGCCGGTTATGCCCCTTTCTTTCTACCTTGAGGGCATGACGGCTCCGATACCCCGGGACATCCCGGACCTCCCCGCGGTCCCGGGCACGCCCGTGCTGCTGCCCGGACACGTTCCGGCGACGGCGGTGGTGGCGCCCACCCGCCGCCCCCTGACCGCGATGTTCCGCATCCTGACGGCCGCGCTGGCGTCGGCGGGCGCGGCCCTGGAGCTGCTGCTGGGCAGCCCGAGCCAGATCATGAGCTACTTCGGGATACAGGCGGCGATCTTCCTGGCCCTGGTCAGCCTGGCCTCGGCGCGCCGCGCCTGGCAGGCCTCCCGCCCGCTGACCTCGTCCCTGACCGGCGCCGCGCTGCTCTACATCGTGGTCTCGGCCTTGGTCTACCACCTGCTCCTGGGCCACACCACGCCCCCCTTCTCCATGACGGGGGCGACACACCCGCCGGTGGCCTGGCACGGCCAGTGGCTGGCCCTGCAGCTCCTCTATACGGCGGCGCCCGTGGCCGCGCTCGTGGACTGGCTCATCCTCACGCCCCCCGGCCGCCTCCACCTCCGCCAGACGGCGGGCTGGATGCTCTACCCCTTGGCCTACCTGGCGTTCTTCCTCACCCGAGCGGAGCTGCTCCTCCCCGGCACGCCGGGCCGCTACCTCTACCCCTTCCTGGACGCGGAGCAACACGGCTACCGCGGCGCCCTCGCCAACGCCCTCCTCCTGGGCCTCGCCTGCTACGCCCTGGCGGTGCTCCTGGTAGCCCTGGACCACACCCGCCCGAACCCGGTCGGCCGCCGCCCATAAACCGGATTTCGTCTCCAGCCACCGGTGGGCTAGAGTAAACGACGTCGCCGCGACAAGCAGAACAGCAGCGACACCGGGGTGTAGCGCAGCTTGGCAGCGCGCTTCGTTCGGGACGAAGAGGTCGTGGGTTCAAATCCCGCCACCCCGACAGCCGAAACAGCAGATCAGCCACCTACTCACGCGAGTAGGTGGCTGACTTGTTTGGGGCTGCGTGTCTATCTGCGTGACTATCGATTCCCGAGTGTCTACGACCGCTGCGGATCAGCGCCGAAGATCCCGTCCATGACCACCGCGCCAGTCTGGATCACGGGCCGGATCTGCTTCCGGTAGACCTCCTCGGTCACGGCAGTCCCGGAGTGCCCGACGAGCCGAGAGATCTCCTCCAGCGGAACGCCACGGTCGGAGAGCAGCGAGACAAAGCTGTGCCGGAGCTCCCGGGGCGTCCACTCGTCGGCGTTGATCCCGTCGCCGACGGCCGAGGAGAAGACGAGCCCGTGTTCCTCTCAAGCGTCGTCGGCGGCGAGCCGGTCCCAGCCCTGATCTTCGAACTGCTGCCAGAGAGCTTCGACGCAGCGCGCCCGCAGGGCGAGGGTGCACCGGGACTTCCGGGTCTTGGTGTCCCCGCTCCGCCGAACCGAGCGCCACACGGCGATGTGCGGAGGCTGCGGCGGATCCATTTCGGGACGCCCCTTCAGGAAGACGTGGTCCCAGGTGAGGGCCCGCAGTTCCTCGGTGCGGGCCCCGGTCAGGAGAGCGACGACGATGTACGCGTACATCGAGGTTCCTTCGGCCCCCTTGAGCACGGCTTCGGCCTGGGCGAACGTGAGTGCCTTGGACGGCCGCCCCGCCTGCCCCTGGGGCACGGAGCACAGCTCGACGACGTTGCGCTTCACCTTGTCCCTCGCCATGGCCCGCTTGACCGCGCGGTTCAGGCAGGAGTGGAGGGACTGGAGGGTGCGGGTGCTGAGTGTCTTCGCCTTGATGGCCAGCCAGCGGTCTGCGTCCTCCGCGCTGAGGTCGCGGAGCTTGCGAGCGCCGAGTGACGGGATGACGTGCTTCTCACTCAGGAGGGTTGTGGTCTCGACGGTGCTGGGGTCGAGGCCGGCCAAGCCGTAGGCGAGCCAGTCCTTCACCGCGTCCTTGACTGTGTAGTTGGTCGGGGCGATGGCCAGACCGTCTTCGTGGTCCCGCAACACCTCCTCGAGCTTGTTCTTCGCCTCCGCCTTGGTCTTGCCACTCCCCCGCTTCACGATCCGCTTGCCGCTCGGGTCGAAGCCGAGGTTCGCCGTGGCGATCCAGCGCTGTCTCTTCTCGTCCCAGTGCAGGCCGCCGTCACCGCGGCTACGACGCTTCGTCATCGGGCCGCGCCTCCCATCTGGCCCCGGATGAAGGCACGTACGGCGTCGTCGGGGATGCGACGGCAGCCGTCGACCTTTGATGGAGACCAGGCGCCGGGTACGGATGAGGTCGTACACCTTGGTGCGGCCGACCTTGACCATGAGAGGGCCCCGGCTCCGGTGTCCTCCAGCTTCACCGTTCCCGTCTCGGTTTCCGTCTCATTCACCCCCGTTCGGAGCCACCGCAGATAGACGAAGGGTCCGTCTCATGGAGCTGGACCCTTCGTGCGTGTCCGCCTCAAGAGAGGCTGACGTCCCTCATCGCCCGGGAGCCCGCATTCTGAATGGCGCATTCCGGGGCCCCGCTAGGTGCTGTTCGGCAGTCGTCAATCATGGAAAAGCTCCGCATCAATGCAGGCATACAACCGTGGACGGTCGGCGTGCCCCGGGTGGAATATCCGGGTCGCTGACCCTGTGAGACGGTTCGGCCTCTTGCCCTTCGACGGACACTGCGGCGGATCCTGACGGCCGCCGCCATCACGCGTTAAACGGGGCGATCGAGTGAAGTGGGCATTTCGCCTTCACTTGGCGCTAAAACGAGCGCTTCTGGTCAGTACATTTCCCACGATCGGCCTCCGCGCTCGCTCGGGGGGCCGATTGCAACGGACCCTCATGGACAGGAGTGACCGGAGATGACAACGCACGGGTTGAGGCGGCTGATGTCCGCCCTCGCGACGGTACTGGGGCTCGGCGTGGCAATGCCGCTTGCCTTCTTGGCCACGCCCGCCCATGCTCAATCGTCCTTGAGCGTCGACAAGAGCCACGAAGGGAACTTCGCACGGGGAGGGCAAGGCGTCTACAACATCACGCTGACCAACAGCAGCGATGAGCCGACCGGCCGTCTGGACGTGACTGACAACCTTCCCACGGGTGTTAGGGCCACGGCCCTCGGAGGTCTTCTCGCGAGCTTTTGTCAGATCACTAACGGCGGTACGACGGTCCACTGCGGTAGCGGCCTTTTCTTCAACGCCGCCGGCTCTGCCGAACTCGACGTCACCGTCAATATCGCCGACGACGCGCCGTGCTCCGTCAGCAACACCGTCACGGTCATCGAGACCGCGACCGGAGGTGGAGAAACTTTCACCCACTCGGACAGCGACCCGACGACGATCACCGGCGGCGACTGCGACGGGGGGAACGGTGGCGGCGGAGGCTCGATCCTGCCGATCAACCTCAACGGTGTCATCCCCATGTTCAACAACATCACCACCAACAACAACATCAAGAGCCCCGGCGCCAGCAACAAAAGCCGCCAGAAATTCTTGGTGAACGCACCCTGAGTCTGTGACACCAGGCCCGGCGCGGCGCGAACCGGGCTGCTGTCGCACATGCCTGAAACCCCAGCCGTTGAGCCAGCGGCCGGGGTTTCGCGCTACCTGCTATGCAGCACGGATGCCCTCCTCGGTCCGCACCCGCCCACAGGTGCTGATACAGCATGGCCGCTGCACCCCATAGCCTTGGCAATGACGCAGCCGCTGAATGACCTGTGGCCATCCTCTGGCCAGGGCACGGCTCGAGGAGCAGCTGAAGCAGGCCGCACCACTGGCGCACCAGATAGAGCGGGAAACAGCGGGGAGCCACGGTGAATGCCGCCTAGGCAGATGAACCCTCGCCCCAGGCATTCACCCAGGTCAGCGCCCGAACCAGCCGGGAATGGCATCAGCTTCCCAAGCTGATGCCACACGGCAGCGTCGACCAGTAGCCTGCGACGATCAGCCGTGGCAGGTCTGGAGGCTTCGTGGAAGCAACCGCTCTCGTCAGTCCAGTCCAGTTGTGGTCTGCGCAGGAGGTCTTGGCACGCCCGAGTCCTGTCCCAGCAGCCGCAGGAGTCTACGGGTGGCACTTCGAGCAGTCGCCCCATCCAGACCTGGACGCTGGGTGTCTGCTTTACGTCGGCATAGCCCCGCGGTACATGGCGAACCGGAGCAGCACTCAGAACCTGCGCAAGCGGGTGCGCTACCACTACCGGGGCAATGCGGCCGGCTCGACCCTGCGGCTCACCCTTGGAACTCTGCTCGGACTTGAGCTGCGCCGCGTGGGCAGCGGTAAGCGGATGACCTTCGGTAAGGCCGGCGAAGCCACCCTGAGTCAGTGGATGGCGGACAACGCGCGAGTGTG
This sequence comes from Streptomyces sp. NPDC058683, assembly GCF_042716195.1. Classification (NCBI taxonomy): domain Bacteria; kingdom Bacillati; phylum Actinomycetota; class Actinomycetes; order Kitasatosporales; family Streptomycetaceae; genus Streptomyces; species Streptomyces sp. NPDC058683. The sequence continues at coordinate 258,314 of NZ_JBHXSK010000007.1, read as the reverse complement.
CTGGGTCGAGCAGAACGAACCGTGGACCTTGGAGTCACAGTTCATCTCTCAACTCGACCTCCCGCTGAACCTTGACCAGAACCGCCACAATGCCTTCCACGACCGTTTGAAGGGACTGCGAGCCCAAGCACGCCAGCGAGCCCGCGAGTTGCCCGTCAGTTCGTAGGCCGTCGGACGAGCCAAAGCGCTGTTGTCTGGGCCGTCCCTGGGCCGTCCGAGGTCGCTCGACGGCGGCCAAGGACGACCAACGACGACCACCAGGCGCACGAGCCCACCACCCCTGACCAGCAAAAACCCAGCTCACCAAGACCCCCGACAACACCCAGGGCAAGAAGAAGTAGTACACCGAGCGGTGCGAGCCTGTCGTTTGGATCAGGCCGCAGGACGGCGGCGAGCACGGAGCCAGTGGACGCCCTTTGCGGCGTAGACGGCGGCCATGAGCGCGAAGCCGGCGAAGGTGAGCCAGAACCAGGATTCCGCCACTGCGAGACTCAGCAGCATGCCGCCGAAGAGCAGCAGGGAGCCGATGACGTCCATCAGGTCAAGTCTCGCCTTGGAACGCACCGACGAGTCGGATCCGCGCAGTCGACGAATGGCAGGAACGAGGCCGAGGGCCTGCAAGACAGTCAGACCGAGAGCGATCCAGACGGACCAGCCGGGTATGTCCACGGCGCGCACTGTATCCCGCCCAACGAACCCTTGAGTGTCTAACTGCGTGACAACGCCGACGAACAACGGCGGACGAGCACGAATGTCTGCGGACCGTCAGTGCAGGTGAGCGCCGCACCAGCCCGAGGCCAGGCGCGCACCCAAGTTGCTTCGGGACGAAGAGGTCGTGGGTTCACATCCCGCCACCCCGACGCCGTAATACCAGGTCAGGGGCCTGATCCGCTTAGCGGGTCGGGCCCTTGAGTGGTTATGGGGGGCGCTCTGGGAGCCGCTTGGAGGTCGACCTCGAAATCCGGCTCCCGGACGATCGCCCTGCAAGATCAGGCGCCGGTCGGCCCGCGCCTCCGGCTGACGGCTGACGGCTGACGGCTGACGGCTGACGGCTGACGGCAGACCAGGACCGTGCAGGCGAGCTCACCGCCACGCATGGTCCCCCGAGCCTGCATCAGACCCGAGGTCGCGCGGGGAGCCATGAGGGATGACAAGTCAGCCCGTGACGTCCCAGAGCCGCTCACATCCGCACGGTGTTTCGCTCGCTCGCGTTTGCGCAAGCCTTGTCTCCGCCCGCACTTGAGACATCCGGTGGGGAACCTCGTTGACAGCGCTCCGAGTTCTGCCGGTCAGCGGCACGAGCAGTTCGGGCCGCAGCCGCCCTGTTCCTCCGCCACGGCGAGCCCTGCGATCGGCACCGCACAGCAGGTGTCGCCTCGCCATGTCTCGCGGCCTTCCTTGACCGCGACGACGGCGATCGTGAGGGCGGCGACCGGGTCGGCCCAGCTCCAGCCGAGCAGGGAGTTGGCGAGCAGGCCGGCCAGCAGGACGGCCGAGAGATACGTGCACAGCAGGGTCTGCTTGGAGTCGGCGACGGCCGACGCGGAGCCGAGTTCGCGGCCGGCGCGGCGCTGGGCCGCGGACAGGAACGGCATGACTGCCAGGGAGAGGGCGGCCAGGACGATGCCCGGGGTGGAGTGCCGGGCCTCGCCGGTGCCGGTCAGGGCGCGTACGGAGTCGACGGTGACGTACGCGGCGAGGGCGAAGAAGGACAGCGCGATGATGCGGAGTGCGGTCTTCTCGCGGGCCTCGCGAACGGCGTGGTCGGCGGCGGAGAACTGCCAGGCCACGGCTGCGGCGGAGGAGACCTCGATGAGCGAGTCGAGGCCGAAGCCGATCAGGGCGGTGGAGGAGGCGAGGGTGCCGGCGGTGAGGGCGACGACCGCCTCGATGACGTTGTAGGTGATGGTGACGGTGACCAGCAGGCGTATCCGGCGGGTGAGTTGGGTGCGGCGGGTCGCGTTCGGGCCGAGGGAAAGCGTCGTCATCAGCAGCAGTCCTTCTCCTCGGCGTCCGCGCAGGTGCGGTCCGCCGCCACGGCGAGGACCACGCCGCGCAGGTCGTCCAGGGCGTGGCCGAGGCGGGCGTCGGCCAGTTCGTAGCGGGTGCGGCGGCCTTCGGGAACGGCGACGACGATGCCGCAGTCACGCAGGCAGGCCAGGTGGTTGGAGAGCCGGGTGCGGGAGATCTCCAGCCGGTCGGCCAGGTCGGCCGGGTGCGCGGGTGCCTCGCGGAGCGCGAGCAGGATGCGGCAGCGGATCGGGTCGGCCAGGGCGCGGCCGAAGCGGGCCAGGGCGTCGATGTCGGAGGCGGTGGTCAGCATCACTACGACGGTACAGGATTTCCTGAATTCAGGGAATCCTGTACTCCGACGCCGTGGTTCAGTGTTCGTGCGGCTCGTCCCGGTGGACCGGGCCGTGTGACTCCTCGCAGTGCCCGTCGGCGTCTTCCAGGGGCAGCAGGTCGCGGTCGCCGGGCAGGGCACCCGGCAGTGCCGGAGCCGGGGCGTGGTCGACCTGGAGGGTGGTGTGGGTGATGCCGTGGTCGTGCCGCAGCAACTCCTCCAGGTCGCGGCGGACGGCGTGGCAGTCGCCGCCGGGCTCGACCAGGATGTGCGCGGACAGGGCGTCCTGGCCGGAGGTGATCTGCCAGACGTGCAGGTCGTGGACCTCGACGACCTCCGGCTCGGCGACCAGCTTGTCGCCCAGGGCGTCCGGGTCGACGTGGGCCGGTGCCGCTTCCAGGAAGATACGGCCGGACTCGCGCAGCAGCCCGTAGCCGGCCTTCACCATCAGGGCGACCACCACGAGGGTGGCGATGGCGTCGGCGCGGGCGAAGCCGGTCAGGACGACGATCAGGGCGGCGATCGCGGTGCCGATGAAGGCGAACAGGTCGTTGAGGATGTGCTGGTAGGTGCCCTCGACGTTGAGCGACGACCGGTTGGCCTTGGACAGGCACCAGGTCGCGGCCACGTTCACGGCGATGCCGGCGAGCGCGGTGGCGAGCATCAGGCCGCCCTCGACCTCCGGCGGGTTGATCAGACGGCGTACGGCCTCGTAGGCCAACCACACTCCGAGCAGGAGCAGGGTCAGCCCGTTGGCCTGGGCGGAGAGGATCTCGGCGCGCTTGAGGCCGTACGTGAAGCCGCCCTTGGCCGGTCGGGCGGCAAGCCGCATCGCGATCAGCGCGAGGACGATCGAGGCGGCGTCGGTGAGCATGTGCGCCGCGTCGGAGATCAGGGCCAGCGAACCGGCGACGATGCCGACGACGACCTCGACCGCCATGAACGCGATGATGAGGGTGAGGGCGATGGCCAGCCAGCGGCGGTCGGCGTCCGCAGAGACGCCGTGGGAGTGGCCGGCGTGTCCGCCCGCGCCGTGTCCTGAGCCATGTGCGTGCCCCGGACCATGCTCGTGGTCGTGGCCGTGATCGCTCATGCTGACGTCTTCCCCCTTGCGACGGGTGCCTTGCTCGCAGTGAAACCCAGGCACCTGCGAATCACCAAAGGCTGCACCGGTGACCGTTGTCATGTCCGTTAATGGCCTTCCGACCTGCGGAAATGTGGATGGCTCGGTGAGCCGGTCGCCAACGATCGCCGTCACACGGGTATGCCGGTCGGCCAGGCGGTCAGTGCGGCCTCGCGCAGGTCGGGGGCACGGCGGCGGAGGGCTTCCGAACGGGATGTGGATCCGGTCTCACCGGCGAAACCCGCTGTTCACAGCCAGCCGTTGCGTTTGAAGTTGCGGTGGAGGAGGAGGCAGGCGGTGGCGATGACGCCGAGGACGAGGGGGTAGCCGAAGGTCCAGTGGAGTTCGGGCATGTGGTCGAAGTTCATGCCGTAGAGGCCGCACACCATGGTGGGGACGGCGATGATCGCGGCCCAGGCGGTGATCTTGCGGGCGTCCTCGTTCTGGGCGACGGCGACCTGGGCGAGGCGGGCCTGGAGGATGGAGTCGAGCAGGGCGTCGAAGCTGGTGATCTGCTCGGTGACGCGGGCGAGGTGGTCGGCGACGTCGCGGAAGTAGGCCCGTATCGCGGGGTCGACGGTGCGCGGCGGCTTGGTCCAGAGCGTCTCCAGGGGGCGCGCCAGGGGGACCACGGCCCGCTTGAGTTCCAGGAGTTCGCGCTTGAGCTGGTAGATGCGACCGGCGTCCGCCGTCCTCGCACCCTGCGGGGAGAAGACCTCGGACTCGACGGCGTCGATGTCGTTCTGGACCGCGTCGGCGACGCTCACGTAGTCGTCGACGACGTGGTCGGCGATGGCGTGCAGGACGGCCGAAGGGCCCTTGGCCAGCTGCTCCGGCTCGGCTTCCAGGTCCTCACGCAGCGGGCCGAGGGAGCCGTGCCGGCCGTGGCGGACGGTGACGACGAAGTCGGGGCCGGAGAAGACCATGATCTCGCCGGTGTCGACGACCTCGCTGGTGGCGGTCAGTTGCTCGTGCTCGACATAGGTGACGGTCTTGAAGACGGCGAACAGGACGTCGCCGTAACTCTCCAGCTTGGGCCGCTGATGTGCCACCACGGCGTCCTCGACGGCGAGCGGGTGCAGGTCGAAGAGTTCGGCGACGCGGGCGAACTCGGTCCCGGTCGGCTCGTGCAGGCCCAGCCACACGAAGCCGTGGCCACGCCTGCGCACCCGCCGGACCGCCTCCTCGACGGTGTCCGCGCCGGGCTGGCGGATGCCGTCGCGGTAGATGACGCAGTTGACCACGGACGAACCGAGCGGGGAGCGGGCCGGGTGGCTGAGGTCCACGCGGTGGCGGTTCCGCCGGGTCAGGCGGGCCACTTTGCGCAGGTTGCCGACCATCGACATGCGAGGTTCTCCTTCACCGGACCGGCGGATCCGGACAGTGTGCCAGGGGACGGTGAACGGCCAGGTGAGAGCCGGGAGAGGGGGCTCGACGACGCCCCGGCCGTGCTCGGTCGGGGTCGTTGACCAGACCGAGCGCGGGTCACCGGCCGTCCTCCGCGCGGGCCCTGGTCCAGGCCGCCTCGCGCAGCAGGCGCAGCCCGTTGAGGCCGACGACGACGGTCGAGCCCTCGTGGCCCAGGACGCCCAGCGGCAGCGGCAGGGTGCCGACGAGGTCCCAGACGACCAGGCCGGAGATGAACACGCCGGCGATGACCAGGTTCTGCACCACCAGGCGGCGGGCCCGGCGGGAGAGGGCCACCACGGCTGGAACGGTGGCCAGTTCGTCGCGGACGACAACCGCGTCGGCGGTCTCCAGAGCCAGGTCGGAGCCGGCCCGGCCCATCGCGAGGCCGGTGTGGGCGGCGGCCAGGGCGGGCGCGTCGTTGACCCCGTCGCCGACCACGAGCACCTTGCGGCCGGCCCGCTCCTGCTCCCGGACCGCTGTCACCTTGTCCTGGGGCAGCAGCCCGGCGCGGACGTCGGTGATGCCGACCTCGGCGGCCAGGCGGGCCGCGGCGCGCGGGTTGTCGCCGGTCACCAGCATCGGAGCGGTGCCGGTGAGCGCGGTGAGGGAGGTCACGGTGGCGGCGGCGTCCGGCCGTAGCCGGTCGGCGATGCCCAGCACCCCGGCCGGGACACCGTCGACCAGCACCAGTACCGCGGTGCGTCCGCCGTCCTCCAGTCCGGAGGCCACCGCCATGGCGCGGGCGGCCTGCGGGCCCTCGACGTCGGCCGGCAGCCGAGCGGGGGCGCCGACGGCGACCTTGCGGCCGCCGACGGCCGCGGTCACTCCGACGCCTGGGGTGGACGTGAAGTCCTCGGCGACGGGCAGGGTGAGACCGCGGGTGCGGGCGGCGTCCACGACGGCGCGGGCCAGCGGGTGCTCGCTGGGGTGCTCGGCGGCCGCGGCGAGCACCAGCAGCTCGTCGTCGGTGAGTCCGGAACCGGACAGCGGGCGGATGCCGGTGACTCGCGGGGTGCCCTCGGTGAGGGTGCCCGTCTTGTCCAGGGCGACCGCGTCGACCTGGCCGAGGCGCTCCATCACCACCGCGGACTTCACCAGCACGCCGTGCCGTCCGGCGTTCGCGATCGCCGACAGCAGCGGCGGCATGGTCGCCAGCACCACCGCGCACGGCGAGGCGACGATCATGAAGGTCATGGCCCGCAGCAGCGACCCGGTCAGCGCGGCGCCGAAGGCGAGCGGCACCGCGAACACGGCGAGCGTGGCCGCCACCATGCCGAGCGAGTAGCGCTGTTCGACCTTCTCGATGAACAACTGCGTGGGCGCCTTGGTCTCGGAGGCTTCCTCGACCATCTGCACGATGCGGGCGATCACCGAGTCCGAGGCGTCGCGCTCGACCCGGACGCGCAGGGCGCCGGTGCCATTGAGGGTGCCGGCGAACACCTCGTCTCCCCGTTCCTTCGCGAGGGGCAGCGGCTCGCCGGTGATGGTGGCCTGGTCGACCTCGCTCGCGCCGTCCAGAACGCGGCCGTCGGCGCCGACGCGCTCGCCGGGCCGTACGAGGATGGTGTCGCCGACCGCCAACTCCGCGGCGGAAAGGACCTGTTCGGAACCGTCCGATGTCAGCCGGGTGACCCGGGCCGGGGCCAGGTCGAGCAGGCCGCGCACCGAGTCGGCGGTGCGCGCGGTGGCCAGCGCCTCCAGCGCGCCGGAGGTCGCGAAGATGACGATCAGCAGGGCGCCGTCCATCGCCTGGCCCACGGCCGCCGCACCCAGGGCGGCCACGATCATCAGCAGGTCGACGTCGAGGGTCTTCTCCCTCAGCGCCCGGAGCCCGGCGAGCGCGGGCTCCCAGCCGCCGGCGGCGTAGGCGAGCGCGTACAGCGAACCCCAGGCCCAGGCGGGCCCGCCGGTCAGCTGCAGCGGCAGGGCGAGCAGGAACAGCACCGTGGCCGCGGCGGCCCAGCGGGCCTCGGGCAGCGCGAACACCCGGGTCCGCCGCCGTGGGGCGGCCTCGGGGCGCGCGGTCGCGGCAGGCGCGGGCCGCCCGGTCAGGGTGGAGGGCATGACGAAAGAACCCTTCGGCAGGGCAGGAGGCACTTACCCATCCACCATACAGGTACATATGAATACCTTTTCAAGCTTCACTTGTATGATGGCTCCCATGGGCCATGGAGCTGCTCCCGCGAAGAACGCCGTGCCGCGCACCCGCCTGGACGCCGACAGCGCCGCCCGGGTGGCGACCACCCTCCAGGCCCTCGCCACCCCGTCCCGGCTGCTGATCCTCTCCCGCCTCAGGGAGGGCCCGTGCCCGGCCACGGAACTCGCCGCCGAAGTCGGCATGGAGCAGTCGGCCTGCTCCCACCAGTTGCGGCTGCTGCGCAACCTCGGCCTGGTCGTCGGCCGACGCCAGGGCCGTTCGGTGATCTACGCGCTCTACGACAACCACGTCGCCGAACTCCTCGACCAGGCCGTTTACCACATCGAACACCTGCGCCTCGGCATGAGCGACACCTCCGACAGGGACGAGGCCGGCGAGATCGCCGTGGACGTCCCGCACTGACACGGGTCACAGCCGGCGCCTCTTGTGGAAGACCAGGCAGACGAGGGCGACGAGGACGGCGGCGGTCTCTCGCGTGCGCACCCTGCGGGTGCGAGTCGGGTGAGGCCCCGTTCCTGGTTCTTGGTGCATGACCGGGCACAACCCTTGGGCCCGGTCTCCGGTCCAACACCGCGGCGGCGAAGAACGGGCCCCCGCCGTACGCCCGAGACTCCGTCCCGACCGGCCGTGCCGAGATCTCAGGAGCCACGAAGTGCGCAGTACGCGTTCCACCACGACAACGTCCAGAACCTTCCGCAGCCGAGCGAACCTGCTGTCCGGGCCGGCTGCGGCGACCGTACTACTGACGATCGGCGCCACGATCACCGCGACGGCCGCTCCGGCGACCGCCGCTCCCGCTCCCGTGGCCGCGCAGGCGGCCCATGACGACTTCAACGGCGACGGCTACCCCGATGCCGTGATCTCCGCCCCCGGCGGCACCGTCAGCGCCCAGAAGGGCGCCGGCTACGTCGCCGTGCTGTACGGATCCGCGAGCGGCCTGTCCACCTCCCACCGGGCGACGTTCAGCCTGAGCACTCCCGGCGTACCGGGTCTCGCCCAGAGCGGCGACGGCTTCGGACGGACCACCGCTTCCGGAGACCTGGACGGCGACGGCTACGCCGATCTCGTCGTCGACATGCCCGGCAAGGACGTCGGGACCACCGCCGACGCGGGGGCGGCGGTCGTCCTGTGGGGCTCCGCGAACGGACTGCAGGCCACCGGCGCCCTCCTGCTGCAGGACAGCGCACCGACGGCGCGCGGACACTTCGGACTGGGCCTGACCACCGGCCGCTTCCACGGCTCCGGCACCGAACTGGCCCTCCTGACCGGCAAGGCTCTGCAGACCTACGACTTCGAGGCCGGCGCCGACGGCACCCGCACCTTCCAGGCCACTCCCATGGACTGGAAGTGGGCGGAGGACTTCACCCCCACTGGCCTCACCTCCGGCGACTACGACAACAGCGGCTCCGACGACGTGGTCCTGCTGGGCACCTTCACCGACACGGAATCGCTGAATCCCGTCGCGACGTTCGGTGCGGCCAGCTACCTTCGCGGCGGCCCCGACGGGCTGACGTACGGCCGCGGGCTGCGCGGCGGCCCGGTGGGCGCCACCGGCGACATCAACAACGACGGCTACCCCGACGTGGTCTTCGGTTCCCCGACCGACCGTGACGACCAGAACGAAGTCCTGGTCGACGGCGGCACCGTCGACGTCTTCCTCGGCGGGCCCGGCGGCCTGAGCGGTCCGGACGCCGACCAGCACTTCGACCAGACGACCATCGGCGCCTCCGGCGACGACAAGATCGGTGACCGCTTCGGCGGTGCCGTCACCGTGGCGGACGTGAACGGCGACGGCTACGCCGACGCCGCGATCGGCGCACCGGGCAACGACATCAACAGCCTCACCGACCCGGGCACGGCATGGGTGGTGCGCGGTACGGCCAACGGACTCACCCCGCGAGGCCTCGTCAGCTACAGCCAGAGCACGCCGTCCGTGCCCGGGGACAACGAGGACGGCGACTGGTTCGGCGGCGGCCTTCGGCTCATCGACGCCAACAAGGACGGCAAGGCCGAGCTGATCGCCTCCGCACCCGGCGAGAACACCGACGACGGCGCCGTCTGGGTCTTCCCCGGCACGAGCAACGGCCCCGCCGGAACCGGATCCTGGTCCTTCGACGGCGGCGCCCTGAGCGCCCCCGTGCCCGACGCCCGCTTCGGCGAGACCCTGGCCCCGTAGCGGGGGCGGTCGCTCGATCCAACCCCGAACCTGATCCGACACCCTTGTGATGAGGTGGCCTCCCGCACCGCGTTTCCGGGAGGCCACCGTGTCCACGAGGAGGAACTGACGGAAGGCGCGGCGGACGCCGGTCGTGTCGAGTGGCTTGCCGACGGCCGATCGGCATCGGGGAGGCCGGTTCCGGCGACGGCCGTAAGGCCGTGGATCCGAGCAACCTGAGGCGTCGCTCTGCCGCCGCGACTACGCGTCGGCAGCCGTGTCTGCCAGGTCATCCGCTCCGAGTTCTTCGGCAGGGGGCGGTGGTCGAAGGGCTGCGGATCACGACGCTCCCGGCCGGGGCTCCTCGCCGTCGTAGGCGGCCAGCGCAGCCTGGCGGCACTCCAGCAGGTTGCCGAGGATCTCGGGGGTCACGTGCTCCTGGGTCAGTGCCACCGTGGCCCTGGCCTCGACCGAGGCCCATGCGTGCCGGGCGCGCTTGTTGGCGCGGCGCCTGGTGTCGCTGCGCAGGAAGCCCGCTCCCGCCGCGAACCCGGCGGAGGTCAGAGCGGCGATGGCGGCGGGAACGCGCGCGTCCGCGGAGGCCAGTCCTGCCGTTCCGGCCGTACCGGCGAGCAAGGCCGCGGGGAAACCGAGGGCGATGTCCATCTTGGTCCAGAACTCGGCCCGGCGGTGGGCGAGTGACCTCTGGCGCGTCGCCTCGTCTCGCAGTCGCTCGATCTCGGCACGCAGGCGGTGCTCGGGCTCGTCCGTACTCAGGTGAGTGGTTCCGTCAGCGGAAGTGGCCATAGAGGCATTCCAACACGCCTGTGCCGGAAGGTACTTGGTGAGTTCGAACAGCCTTCGGGTGCGGCGGACGTGAGCTTCCCACGAATCGCGTTCCGCCACGCTTTGCAGTCCGAGGGTGGCTTCGGGGGCCCGAATTCCGGTCGTGAACTGGGGCTTTGCCACCGTGTTCGGCTACGCCACCTCAGGGGACATGGCCTCGGCGCACCCGCCGTCATGACCGACTGTCGTCGGCTGAGGGGGCCGAGCCAACCTGCGGCCTCAGTCCCCGGGGAACCACGGATACGCGGTACCGGCGGCAGCCAGGGGCGAGGACCGGACCACGGCACGCCCGGCCGTCCTGTCCTTCCAGACCTGCGACGGCTGCGAGCGCGCGTTCCGGGCGGCGGCGCCCTGCCACTGCCGGCGCTGCCGGGATCGCCGGTCCGAGGGCTGCGTCCGTGCGGCCGGTCGAGACGGCGAGGCGGTGGGTCATGGTCGACCGGTTCGAGGTCGAATTACGCGAGACGCTCGGCTGGGAGATCCCAGCCAAGCGTCTGCGGCAGCCCCTGGAAGTCGCCGTCACGGCTCGGGGCCTTTGACATCTATTTCTAGGCGAAAACGAGCGAGGCTGCTACCAGCCGTGATCGCAGTCGGAACCGATGTCAGTGATCTGCGCGCCTGGGCTGCCTTCGCCGTTGATCAGGTTTCCGCCCAGGCCGTTGAGGATGCCCACCTCACCGAGGATGTCGATGTTCAGGTCGTGGGACTTGCACCCGCCGCCGCCCCCCATGTGCGCCGCAGCCTGAGCGTTGGCAGGGCTGATGGCCACGAGGCTGACACCGCTTATGATGGCGGCCGCTACGGCTACCTTGCGAAAACTGTTCATTTCTCCTCCTTGGGCGAGTAGAGCGCACCATCAAAAGATCAATTCAGCGCTCATTTCGGAGGCTAGATCGACATCCCGCCCAGCGCTCATCGGGGAAGCCATACGGGGGTTCTGAGGGCCAATCGGTCGACATGACTTCCTCCCGGCTCGCCGGGTGCCGCAGCCGTCGGGCGCGGCCGGACCGGCCGTGGGCGGGTCGGGGGTCTGGTCGCCGTGACCGGGCAGGGGCACGATGCGTTCCAGAGGCCGAGCACTCTCATCGTGGACAGGGAGATCGTGTGGACGGTATCCGCTACGACGTCGCGCCTTCCGTGCGTGCCGTCTACGGGCCCCAGGACCTCAGCTCCGCACCGGCGTTCGCGGGCGGGTTCATCAACTTCGGCCACTGGGACGGGATTCCGCTCGACCGGCCCCTGACCACCGAGGACCGGGTACGCAGTCAGCGGAATCTCTACCGTCGTGTGCTGGGCACGCTCGACGGGGCGGACGACCGTGCCGTCGAGGTCGGCTGCGGGCTCGGGCTCGGCGCCGTACTCGCGCTGGACGAGTTCGGGTTCGCCTCCGTGACCGGACTGGACGTTCATCCCGAGCAGTTGGAGCGGGCGCGGCGGGCCAACGCCGAACTGCTCGACCGGGCGCCCGGCCGGCTTCGGTTCGCTCATGGGGCGGCGGAGGAGATGCCGTTCGAGGACGGCCGGTTCGGGTGTCTGTACTCCGTCGAGGCCGCCCAGCACTTCCGTGACCTGTCCGCGTTCTGCGGTGAGGCCGCGCGTGTGCTGCGGCCCGGCGGCCGGCTCGCCGTCACCAGCTTCTTCCTGCCCGTCGGTGCCGAGGCCGCGGGCGGGGAGCTGGCCGCCCGGCTGGACAGCTTCGCCACCGGGCTGGATGTGGCCCACCCGCTCGTCTCCCTGGTCGACGCCCTGGACGCCGTCGGGCTGGCCGACGTACGAGCCGAGTCGATCGGTGATCATGTCTGGGCGGGCCTGGATCATTTCCTGTCCGGCATCGACCTGCCCGTGCAGTGGCCGCGGAACTTCCTGCCTGCCTATCGCGACGGACTGCTGGACTACTACGTCGTCTCCGCACAGCGCCCGTCGAAGGGCGGCCGAGGGGGATGACGGCCGCCCGGGTGGCGCCGGGGCATGTGTCGCGTGGCCATCCGGTCGCAAGCGAACCCAAAAATGGTGACCGGCGTCAGGAGGTCGTCTTCGCGGCCTTCGACGGGGGCCGCGGCGGTCATCCGCTGGCTACTCTGCACGGGTGACCACCGAGCTGACCCTGCTTCCCCGAGTCGTCTGTCGCGGACGGGAGATCACCGCGCCCCGGCTGCGCGGGCTGCTGGCGTTGCTCGCGGAGGATCTGCGCGGCGGCTGCAGCACCGGTCGGCTGGTGGAGGGGCTGTGGGCGGAGGAGCTGCCCGAGCGGCCCGGCAAGGCCGTGCAGATTCTGGTGTCGCGGCTCAGGTCGCAGCTGGGTGCCGAGCTGATCGTGAGTACGCCGACGGGGTACCGGCTGGCGCTGGACGAGACGCAGGTCGACAGTTCCGCCCTGCTGCTGCACGAGGCGGGCAGTGCCGAGCGGGCGCGGGCCGGGGACCACGAAGGCGCCCTGGCGCAGGCCGAGGCCGGGCTGGCGCTCTGGGACGGAAGCGTGGGCGCCGGTGCGGGCGAGGACCTGCACGACCCGGTGGTGGCGCTGCGCACCGCGCGCATCCGGGCGCATCGCGCGCTGGTCCGGGCCCGGGCGCTCGCACTCGCCCGGCTGGACCGGCGGGCGGAGGCCGCGGCGCCGCTCGCCGCACTGGCCCGGGAGCTGCCGCGGGACGAGGAGCTGCTGGCGGAACTGCTGCGGTGCGAGGCCACGACCGCCGGGCGGGCCGCGGCACTGACCCGGTACGACGCCTACCGCCGCCGGCTGCGGGACGAGCTGGGGACCGATCCGGGGCCCGGGATCAGATCGGTGTACCAGGAGCTGGTGCGGGCGGACGTGCCGAGGGTCCGGCACGGGGTGCCGCACGAGCCGAACCCCCTGGTGGGGCGGGACGCGGATGTCGCCGCCGTGGGCGGGTTGCTGCGCACGTCCCGGGTGGTGAGCGTCGTCGGTCCCGGCGGTCTCGGCAAGACCCGGCTCTCCCACGCGGTGAGCCGGGCCGCCGAGCAGCCCGTCGTGTACTTCGTCACCCTCGCCGGTGTCCTCGCCGACGACGACGTGGAGGGCGAGGTGGCCTCGGCCGTCGGTGCCGGGGAGGGCGGGCGGTTCAGCGGGGGCGGGGACGCGGTGAGCGGCATCGTCGCCGCGCTGGGCACGGGACCCGCGCTGCTGGTGCTGGACAACTGCGAGCAGGTGATCGCCGGTGCCGCCGGTCTCGTACAGGCACTGGTCTCGCGGTCGAAGGAGCTGCGGGTGCTGGTCACCAGCCGGGCTCCGCTGGGGCTGACCTCGGAGTCCGTGTACGCCCTGCCGGAGCTCTCGCCGGCGACGTCGGTCGAGCTGTTCGGGCAGCGGGCGCGGGCCGCGCGGCCCGGCGTGGAGCTGCCCGCCGACCGGGTGGCCGAGATCTGCCGGCACCTGGACGGGCTGCCGCTGGCCGTGGAGCTGGCCGCGGCCCGCGTGCGGGTGCTGTCCGTGGCGGACATCGCGCGCCGGCTGCAGGACCGTTTCGCGCTGCTGCGCGGTGGCGCCCGGGACGCGCCCGAGCGGCATCGCACCCTGCGCGCCGTGGTCGAGTGGAGCTGGAACCTCCTGGAGGCCGACGGCCGGGCCGCGCTGCGCGCCCTGTCGGTGTTCCCCGGCGGTTTCACCGAGGAGGCCGCCGAGTACCTGCTCGACGAGGGCGGGGACACGCTGGCCCTGCTGGAGCAACTGGCCGGCCAGTCCCTGCTCAAGGTGGGTGACAGCCCGTCCGGGGTGCGTTTCCACATGCTGGAGACGCTGCGGGAGTTCGGTGCCGCCCGGCGCGCCGAGGCCGGCGAGGAGGAGGCGGTGACCGGCCGGTTCCTGGTCTGGGCCCGGGAGTTCGGGCGGGCCCACCACGACCTGCTGTTCAGCCACCGTCCGGGGCCCGCCTGGAGCCGTATCCGCACCGAGCAGGACAACCTCGTCCTGGCCCTGCGGTACGCGCTGGCCCGCGCCGACGGACCCACCACCGCGGGCGTCACCGCCGTACTGTCCTCCCTGTGGTCCACGGGCTCCCACTACGGCCGGCTGGCCTCGCTGGCCGTCGACACCGCGGGCCCCCTCTCCCACTTCCGGCCCGAGAACCCGGAGGACGTGGAACCGGCCCGCAGCGCGGCGGCGGTGTGCGCGGCGAGTCTCTTCATGGGCCACGGCCCGCGCGCCGTACGCCAGTTGGTGACCCTGCGCCGGCTGCCGCCCGCCCAGCCGGACACCGTGCTGCGGGCCCTGTCCGTCGTGCTGTGCGCCGTGCCGGACATGCGGCCGCCGGAGTTCGCGCTGCTCCAGCAGTTGTGCGAGGCCGACGAGCCGATGCTGGCGGGTATCGCCTCGGCCGTCGCCAGCTACGTCTGGGAGGCCGGGCACGACACGGAGCGGGCCCTGGAGAGCGCCCGCCGGATGCTCGACGCGCTCGCCCCGCTGAACAACCCGGCCATGCACCTGCTCAGCCACGGCCGGGTCAGCGAGCTGTGCCTGCAGTCCGAGCGGGGCGCGGAGGCGCACGACCATCTGCGTGCCGCGCTGACCGCGCTCGACGCGTTCGGCGACGGCTCGGACACCCTCGGCATCCGCTGGGGGCTGGTGCTGGCCAGTCTGCACAAGGGCGAGATCGACGAGGCCGAGTACTGGCTGGGCCTCGCCGCCGCGGACCAGCCGCCGGAGTCGGACCAGGTATACAGCCCCGAGCTGCCGGCCAGGGCGGAGATCGCGCTGGCCCGGGGACTGACCGAGGTCGGGCTCGGGCTGTGGCGCCGGGCCGCGGAGCGGGTACGGGAGGCCGGGGCCCTGTTCGCCGACGATCCCTTCGTGGACTCCTGGGTCCTTCAGCTGCAGTCGGCGGCGGTGGCCGCGCACGCGCAGCACGGCCGGCCGGATCCGGTCGCCGCGCTCACCGAGGAGTTGGGGGCGTACCTGCACGGACTGCTGTCCGGTGGCCCGGCCGACGGTTCACCGGCCGACGGGTCCCCGGTGGAACTCCCGGTGTACGGCACGCTGTTGCTGGCACTGGGACACGCCCGGCTGGCCCAGGGCGATCCGGCGGCCGTACGGCTGCTGGCACTGTCCGAACGGATGCCGGTGGTACGGGAGTTCCCCACCCTGTCCCTGGCCCGCTCCCGGGCAGCGGCCGAGAACGCGGACCGGGCCGCGTACGCCGACGCGAGGTCGGAGTACGCGGCCCTGGGGCGGGATCAACTGCGGGTCGTGGCCCTGCACGAGCTCACTGCCGGGGCTCGCGGGTGAACCGCGCCCTGGACCACAGGTAGCCCAGCACGGTCAGCCCCAGGCCCCAGCCGACGGCCAGCACGGCGTTCTTCGTACCGATCTCGCTGCCCAGCAGCAGACCGCGCAGGGTCTCGATGAAGGGCGAGAAGGGCTGGTACTCGGCGAACCAGCGGAACCAGCCCGGCATGGCGTCCACCGGCACGAACGCGCTGGACAGGAACGGCAGCATGACCAGCGGCGTCCCGATGTTGCTGGCCCCCTCGGGGTTGGGGCTGATCAGGCCGATGCCGACCGCGAGCCAGGTCAGCGCGAGGCTGACCAGGGCCATCAGGCCGGCCGCCGCGAGCCACTCCACCGGCGACGCGTCGGGCCGGAAGCCGATGGCCAGTCCGATGCCGAGGACCAGCACCAGGGCCATCATCGTCTGGATCACGCTGCCGATCACGTGGCCGACCAGCACGGAGGCCCGGGAGATCGCCATGGTGCGGAACCGGGCCATGATGCCCTCGGTCATGTCCGTGCACACGGACACCGCGGTGCCGAGTGAGGTCATCGCCACGGTCAGGAAGAGGATGCCGGGGACGAGGTAGGCGACGTACTCGGACCGGTCGGCGTGGCCGCCGGTGATGCCGGCGCTCATCACGTTGCCGAAGACGTAGACGAACAGGAGCAGCAGGATGACCGGGGTGAGCAGGAGGTTCAGGGTGAGGGAGGGGTAGCGGCGGGCGTGCAGGAGGTTGCGCCGCAGCATGGTGAGGTTGTCGCGGAAGGCGTAGGACCCGGTGCTCATCGGACGGTCTCCTTGGCGGTGTTGTCGGCGGTGTCGGTGGCGGCGGCGGCCGCGGGGTTGCCCGTCAGGGCGAAGAACACGTCGTCCAGGTCGGGGGTGTGGACGGAGAGTTCGTCGGCCTCGATACCGGCCGCGTCGAGCCAGTCGAGGATGGCGCGCAGTTCGCGCTGGGTGCCGCCGCTGGGGATCTGCAGGGCGAGCGCCTCGTCGTCGCGGGTGGTCTCGCGCAGCGCGGTGGCCGCCTGCTCGTAGGCCACCGGGTCGGAGAACCGCAGCCGTACGTGGCCGCCCGGGACGAGCCGCTTGAGTTCCTCGGCGGTGCCCTCGGCGACGAGCTTGCCGCCGTTGAGCACCGCGATGCGGTCGGCGAGCTGGTCGGCCTCGTCCAGGTACTGGGTGGTGAGGAAGACGGTGGTCCCGCCGGAGACCAGTTCGCGGATGATCTGCCACATGGTGTGGCGGGAGCGCGGGTCGAGGCCGGTGGTCGGCTCGTCGAGGAAGATGATCCGCGGGCTGCCGACCAGGGTCATGGCGATGTCGAGGCGGCGCTTCATGCCGCCGGAGTAGGTGGACGCGGCCTTCTTCGCGGCCTCGGTGAGGTCGAAGCGCTCCAGCAGTTCGGCGGTGACCCGCCGTCCCTCGCTCTTGGAGAGGTGGTGCAGGTCGGCCATGAGGAGCATGTTCTCCTCGCCGGTGATCAGGCCGTCCACGGCGGAGAACTGTCCGGTGACCCCGATGGCCGCCCGTACCGACTGGGCCTCGGCGGTGACGTCGTGACCGGCGATCCGGGCCTGGCCGGCGTCGGCGGAGATCAGGGTGGAGAGGATGTTGACCGCCGTGGTCTTGCCGGCGCCGTTCGGTCCGAGGAGGGAGAAGATCGTGCCGGCCGGTACCCGGATGTCGATGCCGTCGAGGACGGTCTTGTCCCCGTAGGCCTTGTGCAACCCGGTGGCCTCGATGGCCAGTTCGCTGTCTGTCGTCGTCATGCCGCAGAGCTTGCGGCCACGGCGGTTCAGCACGGCTTCAGCCGGGTTTCAGCGCGGGAGGGTCGGTTTCAGCGGACGGTTTCGGCGATCGGCTTCGGCGGACGGCTTCGGCGATCGCCGGTTTCAGCACTCGGTTTGGGCGGTCGGTTTCGGCGGACAGCCCCGGGGAAGTGGAACACACCGTTCCATACCTTTCCCATAGGAATGGTGGTTAAGGTCCGCCCCATGGATTCCACCGGCCCGATCATCATCGCGGGAGCCCTGGTCGGCTTCGCCGTGGGTCTCACCGGCATGGGCGGCGGAGCCCTCATGACCCCGATCATGGTCATGGTGTTCGGGGTGAACCCGACGGCGGCCATCGGCAGCGACCTGGCCGCGTCCGTGTTCATGAAGCCGTTCGGCGCGCTGGTGCACCAGCGCGCCGGCACCGTGCGCTGGGACATCGTGCGCCGGCTGCTGCCCACCGCGGTCCCGGCCGCCTTCGGCGGCGTCTTCCTGCTCCGCGCCCTCGGCGACGGCGACGACCTGCAACAACGCGTCAAGTACGTCGTCGGTACGGCGCTGATGCTCGCCGTCGTCGGCATGCTCGCCCGCCTGTGGCTCGACCGCCGCCGCGCCGCCACCGAGGACGACGCCGAGGACGCCCATGTTCCGGTACGGCCGGTGGCGACGCCGCTCATCGGGCTGGTGGGCGGGGTGATCGTCGGGATGACCTCGGTCGGCTCGGGCTCCCTGATCGTCGTGATGCTGATGCTGGCCCACCCGCGTCTCAAGGCGAACCATCTCGTCGGTACGGACCTGGTGCAGGCCATCCCCATGGTGGCGGCCGCGGCCCTGGGCCACCTGCTCGTCGGCGACGCCGACCTGGGGCTCGCGGCGACCCTCCTGATCGGCGCCGTCCCGGGCGTCCTGCTCGGCTCCGTCGTCTCCAGCCGGGTGGCCGGAGGCGCGGTCCGCTGGGCGCTGGTCGTCCTGCTGACCGGGTCGGGCCTGTCGATGCTGAAGGCGTCGTCCACCGTCATCGTGCTCGGCTGCCTGGGGATGGCACTGCTCGGCGGGATCGTCAGCATGCGCGACCGCCGTACCGCGCACCCCCGGACGTCGGCCGGGCCTGCAGCCGAAACCGCAGACGAGACGGCAGCCGAGACGGTGGGCGCGAGCGGCGGCTCGTAGCCGGACGTGACGTTTCCGGGACTCCGGCTGGTCGTCACCACCGCGGACCACGGCCACACGAGCCAGATCGTCCTGCTGGAGTCCGCCCCGCCCGGCAGACCGACCTGTTCGCCACGATCCGCGAGGTGCTGCGCCTGCGCCGACCGGAGCGAGCGGGACGGCCGGCACAACCGCGCGAGCGGGGGAGCTCGGCCGCCACCACCCTCTTCCGCTTCCGTTCTCCCTCCTTCGACCGCGAGTCCAAGTCGCGGAGATCCCCGCCCCCGCGCGACCATGGCATGAGCCGGCCTTGAAGGAGCGCGCATGCGACGGAACCGACTGCTCACCTCGGCCGCGGCACTGAGCGCGGCCGCCGCACTGGGCCTGGCGGTGCCCCACACCGCCGCGGCCGCCCCCGAGCACCACTGTTCCTACGTGTCGTCGGGCGTCCGGCCCACCCTCACGTACGGCGACACCGGCGCGGCGGTCCAGCAGGCCCAGTGCCTCAGCAACGCCTGGGGCGGCGAGCCACCCCAACTGACAGCCGACGGGTTCTACGGCACCCGCACGCTGAAGAAGATCGAGTGGATCCAGGTCTGCCACGGCCTCCCGGAGAGCGGCGTGATCGAGGGCCGCACCTGGCAGGTCCTGTACCACCCGGCCCTGGACTGTTACGCCCCGTACCCGAGCTGACGGCCACCCGGCCCCCACCCGGGCCACGCACCGCCCTGCTCCGGCCCCTGCCCTCGACCTCTCTCCCTGCCCCTCCCTGCCCCTCTCGCCCTCCGTCCCTCCCCGAACCGTTCGTCGGTGTCGTCCGGTCGGCCGTTAGGGTGTTGGTTAAAGGAATCGCAAAGGGACAGCGGAACGAGATCGACGAGACAGGGGAGACAGCCTTGGGGGCTCCACGCCTGAGCAGGACGCCGTTGCCGGGAATCGGGGTCCGTTACGACCTCACCACGCGGGAGCAGCGCAGGCTGTCCGTGGTCGCGCACCGGGACGGTTCGCGGATCCTGAGCGCCTACCACCAGGACGACCCCGACGCCTGTGCCCTGTCGGTGCGGCTGTCCTCGGGCGAGACGGACGCGCTCATCGACGCGCTGATGCCGACGCACCACAGCCCGAACCTGCTCTCCACGACCGATCTGGGGCTGGTGGCCGAGCGGATCGAGCTGGGCGCGACGTCGTACTGGAACGGCCGGCTCCTCGGCGAGACCCGGATGCGTACCGAGACCGGGGTCTCCATCGTCGCCGTGCTGCGCCGCGCCGAGGCGGTCCCCTCCCCCACGCCCGACTTCCGGCTCGCCGGCGGGGACACGCTCATCGTGATCGGCACCCGCGAGGGCGTCGACGCGGCCGCCTCCATACTCGGGCGGGAGTGAGGCCACCGTGCACGACTCCGCCGTCTTCCTGATCGAGTTCGGGGCGATCATCCTCGGCCTGGGCCTGCTCGGCCGGCTCGCCGGACGCTTCCGGTTCTCGCCCATACCCCTCTACCTGCTGGCCGGGCTCGCCTTCGGCAACGGCGGGATCTATCCGCTCGGCACGAGCGAGGAGTTCGTCGCGATCGGCGCCGAGATCGGTGTCGTCCTGCTGCTGCTCATGCTCGGCCTGGAGTACACGGCCAGCGATCTCGTCTCCAACCTCAAGACGCAGTACCCGGCGGGCCTGGTCGACGCCGCGCTCAACGCGCTGCCCGGCGCGGCCATGGCCCTGCTGCTGGGCTGGGGCCCGGTGGCGGCCGTGGTGCTGGCCGGCGTCACCTGGATCTCGTCGTCCGGCGTCATCGCCAAGGTCCTCGGCGACCTCGGGCGGCTCGGCAACCGGGAGACCCCGGTGATACTGAGCATCCTGGTGCTCGAAGACCTGTCCATGGCCGTCTACCTGCCGATCGTCACCGCGCTGCTCGCCGGTGCCGGCCTGGCCGCGGGCAGCCTCACGCTGGCGATCGCCCTCGGGGTGGCGGGGCTGGTGCTGGTGGTGGCGGTGCGCTACGGCAGGCACATCTCCCGGTTCGTCTCCAGCGACGACTCGGAGAAGCTGCTCCTTGTGGTGCTGGGTCTGACCCTGCTGGTCGCGGGGATCGCGCAGCAGCTCCAGGTGTCCGCCGCCGTCGGCGCGTTCCTGGTGGGCATAGCGCTCTCCGGCGAGGTCGCGGAGGGCGCCCACCACCTGCTCGCTCCCCTGCGTGACCTGTTCGCCGCCGTCTTCTTCGTCTTCTTCGGCCTGCACACCGATCCGGCGAGCATTCCTCCGGTCCTGGTGCCCGCGCTCGCCCTGGCGGTGGTCACCGCGCTGACGAAGATCGCCACCGGCTACTGGGCCGCGAAGCGCGCCGGGATCTCCGCCAAGGGCCGCTGGCGGGCCGGCGGCACCCTGGTCGCCCGCGGCGAGTTCTCCATCGTCATCGCGGGCCTCGCCGTCACCTCCGGCATCGAACCCTCCCTGGGCCCCCTGGCCACGGCCTACGTCCTGATCCTCGTCGTCATCGGCCCCCTCACCGCCCGCTACACCGAACCCCTGGCCCGCCGCCTCACCCGCGGGACCGGGACGGCGGAGCCCCTTCCGGCCGAGGGCGCGGTCCCCGTCCCGGCCGGCGCGGAAGAGCAGGACACGGTCGGCCGGGCCTGAACAGGACCGGCGCGGACCACCGGACTGCCTTCAGCCGTTCCGGGTCGGCTGCGTCGGCTGCGTCGCCGACCACTGGAGCAGGAAGCGCAGTGCCTCGTACGACGCGGAGTCGGGTTCCGCGGTGTAGGCGATCAACTGCTGGTCGGGGTGGGTGTCCACGGAGAACTGGTGGACGTCGAGGGTGAGCGGGCCCGCCACGGGGTGGCGGTAGGTCTTCGTCAGCTGGCGGGGGCCGCGGACCTGATGGCTGGACCACCAGGTCCGGAAGTCCCGGTCCTGGGCGGTCAGTTCGGCGATCAGGGCGGTCAGCGCGGGGTCGTGCGGGGTCCGGCCCGCCTGCATGCGGAGGACCGCCACGCATTCGCGGGCCGCGCGCGGCCAGTCCGCGTACAGGGCGCGGAAGGTCTCGTCCAGGAAGGTCAGACGGATCAGGTTGCGTTCGGGCGGGGGCACCGCCGTGAAGTCGGTCAGCAGGGCGGCGGCCGCGCCGTTCCAGGCCAGTACGTCCATGCGGCGGTCGAGGACCATCGCCGGGACGTCGGGCATGGTGGACAGGAGGTGGCGCAGGTGCGGGGCGACCTCCGGCGGGCCCGGCCGGCGGGCCGGACGCGTGGGGGCCGTCTCGGCGAGGGTGAAGAGGTGGTCCCGTTCGTCCGGGGCGAGTTGGAGGGCGTCGGCCAGGGCGTCCAGGACCGGGCGGGAGACCCTGCGGGTGCGGCCCTGCTCCAGGCGGACCACGTAGTCGATGCTCACGTGCGCCAGCTGGGCGAGTTCCTCGCGGCGCAGGCCCGGTACGCGGCGCAGCCGGCCGTCGTCCGCAAGGCCCGCCCGCCGCGGGGCGAGGGCGGCGCGGCGGGCGCGCAGGAACTCGCCCAGTTCGTTGTCGGAGGCGGCGGCACCGGGGCTGCTGGTCATGGGTCCAGTGTCCGCCCGGTCGGTCGCCCCGTGCCTGGTACTGGAGTGCATAGGCAGAGTCCTCCCTGGTAGCGGCGGTCCGGGCGGGGCGAACGTGGAGGGCATGAGAACGGACATCACCTTCCCCAGCGCCGGACTGAAGATCTCCGGCCATCTGTACCTTCCCGACGAGGCCACCGCCGGACCGCGTCCCGCCGTCGTCGTCGGGCACCCCGGCACGGGAGTGAAGGAGCAGGCCGCCGGGCTGTACGCGCGGCGGCTCGCCGAGCACGGCTTCGTCACCCTGGCCTTCGACGCCGCCCACCAGGGCGAGAGCGAGGGCGAGCCACGGGGTCTGGAGGATCCCGCCCAGCGGGTCGAGGACCTCAAGGCCGCCGTCTCCTTCCTCACCACCCGGGAGGAGGCCGACCCCGGCCACGTCTCGGCGCTCGGCATCTGCGCCTCCGGCGGGTACGCGCTGGCCGCCGCCGCGACCGACCCGCGGATCAGGGCCGTCGCCACCGTCAGCGCCGTCGACATCGCCCGCCAGTTCCGCAACGGCGCCGACGGGGCCCAGGATCCCGCCGTCCTCCAGGGCATGCTGGCGGCGGCAGCCGCGGCGCGCACCGCCGAGGCCCGGGGCGAGGGGGTGGGGAGCTTCCCGCTCTTCCCCGCCACCGAGGAGGAGGCGCTGGCCGGCGGGGAGCACGTGCACGCGGGATGGGAGTACTACCGCACGCCCCGCGCCCACCACCCCCGCTCGGCCGAGACCCTGACCTGGAACAGCGTCGACCGCATCGCGTCCTTCGACGCCTTCCGCTCCCTCGACCTGCTCGGCCCGCGCCCGCTGCTCATGATCGCCGGACGGGAGGCGGTGACCTCCTGGATGAGCGTGGCAGCCTTCCAGCGGGTCTCCGGTCCCAAGGAACTGTTCTGGATCGACGGCGCGACCCACGTCGACCTCTACGACAGGGACGCGTACGTCACCCCGGCGGTCGAGAAGCTGGCCGGCTTCTTCCGCTGATCCCTCAGTTGTTCCAGGTCTCGTCGTACGGGTCGGCCGGCGTCGGGATCGGCTTGGCCTCGGTGACCTCCAGGAACGGGATCGGGCCGCCGTTCACCGGGTCGCGGGTCTGCCGGGCGGTGTACGTGCCCGTCACCTGGAGCCAGGCGTCCGGCTGGAGGACCGGGGGGATCCTGCCCGTCAGGGCCACCTTCACCGGCTGGGCGTCCGCCGCACAGCAGTTGAGGGCCATACGGACCAGGTAGGGGGTGCCGGCGGTGTCCACGGCCACGAACCCGGAGATGCGGACACTGTGGCCGTCGAGCGAACGGCCGTGGTCGTACACCGCCCGGCCCGCGTAATCGACCAGGGCGAGCGGTATCGGGTCTCCGGTCGGCAACTTCGTGTAGCCGTACGGCTGTTGCAGGGCCGTGCCCGCGCGCAGGGCGCTGTAGGAGCCGAGCGCAGGCGGCGCGATGAGGATCAGGGCCAGGAGGGGGAGGACCAGGAGCCAGGAGATCCGGGGTTCGGGGTGGCTGTGGTCCGAAGCGGTGGAAGTAGCGGTGGAAGCGGTACGACGGCGGCTGCGGCGCCACTCGTACCACGCCGTCGCCAGGGCCGAGACGATCAGGACCGCGCCCGCCGCCAGCAGCAGCGGGCGCAGGCCCGCTTTCACGTAGCGCAGATAGAGGTCGGTGGCGCCCGCGTGCAGCAGGGCGGCCCCCACCAGGAACATCATCGCCGCCTGGGCCTGCCGGTTCACAGCAGCACCGCCCCGGTCAGGACCGCGCCGCCGATCGCCGCGACGAAGGTGGCCGGGGCGAAACGCAGAGCGAAGCCGCGGCCGAAGGTGCCCGCCTGCATCGCGAAGAGTTTGAGGTCGATCATCGGGCCCACGATCAGGAACGCCAGCTTCGCGGTGAGCGAGAACTGGGTGAGGGAGGCCGCCACGAACGCGTCCGCCTCCGAGCAGATGGAGAGGAGTACGGCCAGGATCGACAGGGCGAGGATCGCGATCGCCGGGTTGGCGGCGGCCGTCCGCAGCCACTCCGCCGGGGCCACCGCCTTCAGCGTCGCCGCCGCCATCGCGCCGAGGACCAGGAAGCCGCCCGCGTGCACGGTGTCGTGGCGGACCGAGTCCCAGAACGCCTCCGCCTTGGTCTCGCCCTCGTGGTGCGCGTGCGCCGGCAGGCGCAGCCAGTCGGTACGGCCGAGGCGCTGCCACAGCCAGCCCATCCCGCACGCCACAAGCAGGCTGCCGGCGAACCGCGCCAGCACCATCTCGGGGTTGCGCGGGAACGCCACCGCCGTCGCCGTCAGCACGATCGGGTTGATCGCGGGGGCGGAGAGCAGGAAGGCGATGGCCGCGGCCGGGGTGACGCCCCGGCGGACCAGGGCGCCGGCCACCGGGACGGACGCGCACTCGCAGCCCGGCAGTACGGCGCCGGCCAGCCCCGCGACCGGGACGGCCAGGGCGGGGCGGCCGGGCAGGGCCCGGGCGAAGAAGGACGGGGGCACGAAGACCGCGATCGCCGCCGAGAGCAGCACGCCGAGGACGAGGAACGGGAGCGCCTGGACGACCACCGCCACGAACACCGTCATCCAGCTCTGCATCACCGGCGTCGACAGCGCGCCGCGCACCGGGCCCTGGAACACCACGACCAGGAGGAGGAGCAGGGTCAGGGCCAGGGGGGAGCTGAGGTGCCAGCCCTCGCGGTCGGGCGGGTCGGGGGTGGCGTCGGCGCCGGGGGTCCCGTCCTCGGGCGCGACGCCGGGCGGGGCGGCTTTCTCGGTGATGGCCACGGGTGGGATACCTCCGGCACTTCGGTCAGATCCGGGATTATGCTCCCTCTCCTTCCCTACGGGCGGTCCGGGGCGGCTGTTCACTTCGTTGCTGGAACCATGCGTCCCGTTGAGGCAGTCTTTTCCCTTGTGGCGAGCGTTCCGTATCAAGGTGGTGGCGCCCCGGCGCACATGGTGGTCTGCGGCGACGACGGGCTTGCGCACCGGCTGGCGGCCGAGTTGCGTGTCGTGTACGGCGAGCAGGTCACCCTTGTCGTGCCGCCGAACGTACGGATCGCCAGGCCGCCGGTCGTCGGACGGGCCCGGGCCGCCTCGGCCGCGCTGCTCGACCGGGTGGTCAGCGCCGCCGTCGGACGGGCCAACGGCAACGGCAACGGCAACGGCGGTACCGGCCCGGTCGCCGGTGAAGGCCCGCGCGGGGAGCGGGTGCTGGAGGCCGTCGAGGCCACCGAGGCCGTGCTCGCCGAGGCGGGCGTGGAGCGGGCGGCCGCGCTCGCGCTCGTGTACGACGACGACGAGACCAACATCCGGGCCGCCCTCACCGCCCGCCGGCTGAACCCGCGGCTGCGGCTCGTGCTGCGGCTGTACAACCGGCGGCTGGGGCAGCACATCGAGGAACTCCTCGACCAGGCCGCCGTGTTGGCGGTCGGCGACACGGACGGCGGTGCCGGCGACACGTCCACGACCGTGCTCTCCGACGCCGACACCGCCGCGCCCGCGCTCGCCGCCACCGCGCTCGCCGGGACCGGCAAGGTCATCCAGACGGACGGGCTGGTGCTGCGGGCCGTGGACCTGCCGCCGGGGGCCCTCGCCGGGCAGGACGCCGACCAGGGGCTGTGCACGCTGGCGCTGTTCTCGGCGAACAGCAACGGTCCCGAACCGGCCGAGGGCACCGGGGAGCAGGGACCGCGGCTGCTGCCCGACGACGCGGAGGTACGGGCCGCGGGTGAGCGTGGCGTGATGGTGCTGGAGCAGGTGTCCTCGTCCCCGGCGGCGGCGCAGGACCGGCGCCGGGTCGGGGTCGGGTTCGGGTTCGTACCGCTGCTCGTCTCGCTGTTCTCGCGGCGGCTGCGGTGGTCGCTGGCCGGCGTCGTGGGGTGTGTGGTCGCGCTCGCGGTCGCGCTGTCGGTGGTGACGGGTATTCATCCGGTACGGGCCTTCTACTACACGCTCCTCGATCTGTTCGCCATCGACGATCCCGCGATCGGGCAGTCGCTCGGGCGGCAGATCCTTCAACTGCTCTCCGGGTTGATGGGGTTGCTGTTGCTGCCGGTGCTGCTGGCGGCGGTCCTCGAGGCGCTCGGTACCTTCCGGACGGCTTCTGCTCTGCGGAAGCCGCCGCGGGGGCTGAGCGGGCATGTGGTGCTGCTCGGGCTGGGGAAG
Source organism: Streptomyces sp. NPDC058683 (assembly GCF_042716195.1). NCBI lineage: Bacteria > Bacillati > Actinomycetota > Actinomycetes > Kitasatosporales > Streptomycetaceae > Streptomyces > Streptomyces sp. NPDC058683. The sequence continues at coordinate 232,412 of NZ_JBHXSK010000007.1, read as the reverse complement.
ATCGGGACGCGGGTGCTGACGCGGCTGCGTGAACTGCATGTCCCCGTGGTGTGCGTCGAGTCCGATCCGGACGCGCGCGGGCTGGCGGTGGCCCGGCGGCTGCGGGTGCCGGTGGTGCTCGGGGACGTCACCCAGGAGGGGGTCCTGGAGGCCGCCAAGATCCATCGGGCGCAGGCGCTGCTCGCGGTGACCAGCGCGGACACGACGAATCTGGAGGCCGTGCTGTACGCGCGGGCGGTACGGCCGGACCTGAAGGCCGTGCTGCGGCTGTACGACGACGACTTCGCGACGGCCGTGTACCGGACGCTGCGGGCCGCGCATCCGCGTGCGGTCACCCGGAGCCGGAGTGTGTCCTATCTGGCGGCGCCGTCCTTCGCGGGGGCGATGCTGGGGCGGCAGATTCTCGGGGCGATTCCGGTGGAGCGGAAGGTGCTGCTGGTGGCGGCGGTGGATGTGGGCGGGCATCCGCAGTTGGAGGGGCGGACGGTGGACGGGGCGTTCCGGGCGGGGGCGTGGCGGGTGCTGGCGCTCGAGGGCCGGCCGGTTGCCGGGGACTATCAGCTGCGGGCCGGGGACCGGGTGGTGGTCGCGGTCACTCGCCGGGGGCTGGCGGAGTTGTCCGGACGCCGGGTACCGCCCGCCCACCCACCGGACTCGCTCAGTTGAGAGGTGGGGGTGGGCGGGTTGCGGTGGTGGGGGCGGTGGGTCCGGCTCAGTCCGTCGGTACTGCCGCCGTAGGCGTGAGGTGGGTTTCCGCGAACTCCATCTCCAGTCTCAGCTGCTTGATCCGTTCGTCGACCACCAGGGAGCCGTGGCCCGCGTCGTAGCGGTAGACCTCGTGCGGGGCCGAGCGGGCTGCCAGACGGGCGACGTAGTTGTCGATCTGGCGGATGGGGCAGCGGGGGTCGTTGAGGCCGGCCGAGATGTAGACCGGGGCCTTGACGTCGTCCACGTAGGTCAGGGGTGAGCTCGCGGCGAAGCGGTCCGGGACCTCCTCCGGCGTGCCGCCCAGCAGCGTGCGGTCCATCGCCTTCAGTGCCTCCATCTCGTCGTGGTACGCCGTGACGTAGTCGGCGACCGGGACGACCGCGACGCCCACCGCCCAGGAATCGGGCTGGGTGCCCAGGCCGAGCAGGGTCAGGTAGCCGCCCCAGGAGCCGCCGGTCAGGATCAGCCGGTCGGGATCGGCCAGGCCGGACTCGACCGCCCAGTCCCGTACCGCCGCCACGTCCTCCAGCTCGATCAGGCCGACCCGGTGCTTCAGCGCGTCCGTCCAGGCGCGGCCGTAGCCCGTGGAGCCCCGGTAGTTGATGCGGACCACCGCGTAGCCGTGGTCCACCCAGGCCGCCGGGCCCGCCGCGAAGCTGTCGCTGTCGTGCCAGGTCGGGCCGCCGTGCAGGTCGAAGACGGTCGGCAACGGGCCCTCCGCTCCCGCCGGCTTCTGGATCAGCGCGTGGATACGGCCGCCGGGGCCCTCCACCCAGGCGTCCGAGACCGGGACGGACGGGGGGCACTTCATGCCCGGCGGGTCCAGGACCACCTCGCCCGTCGTGGAGCGGACCACCGGCGGCTCGGCGGCGGAGGACCAGAGGTACTCGACGGTTCCGTCGGGGCGGGCCGTGGCGCCGGAGACCGAGCCCGCCGGGGTCGGGATCGGGGTCAGCTCGTGTGTCGCCAGGTCGTAGCGGAACAGTTCGCTGCGGGCCTTGTTGCTGTGGGCGATCAGCAGCGCGCTGCCGTCCGGATACCACTCGGCGCTCACGTCGCCCGGCAGGTCGAGGGTCAGGTCCGTCTGCTCGCCGGTCACGACGTCCCAGACCAGCGGTTCCCAGCGGCCGCGCCGCTGGTGGCCGATGAGCAGCCGCGGGTCGCCGTCGACCGGGGCGAAGCCCAGCACCTCCAGGCCCAGTTCCTCCGTGCCGCCCCTGGTGTCGTCCAGCTCGGCGACCGGCGTGGCGTCCGGGCGCAGCACGCGCAGCGCCGAGTGCATCGCGTCGCCGTGCTCGGTGTGCTCGATCGCGATCAGCGAGCCGTCGTGGGAGAGGTCGCCGACGCCCGCCGACTCGGCGTGGCGGTAGATCTCCAGCGGCGCCTTCCCCTCCTCGACCAGGTAGATCGTCGTACCCTCGTCGTCCGTGGAGCGGCCGACGACCGCCGTACGGCCGTCCCGGCCCAGGGCCAGGCCCGAGGGGTACGACGGCTCCAGGCCCGGCGTCGCCTCCTCGTCCGCGCCACCGCCGAAGGGCTGGCGGCGCCAGACGCCGAACTCGTCGCCGTCCTTGTCGTCGAACCACCAGATCCACGCGCCGTCCGGGGAGAGCAGCCCGTCCGTCGTGCCGTTCGGCCGGTTCGTCGCCTGGCGCTGCTCCCCGCTCGCGCGGTCCCAGGCGTACAGCTCATACGTCCCCGTCGCGTTCGACACGAACAGGGAACGGTCGGGGGCGTCCTCCGCCCAGTCCGGAAGGGAGACCCGAGGGGCGCGGAAGCGCTTCTCCCAGTCCGGCATGTCGCTCTCACTCATGGCCGCAGTCATGGCCCCATAGTGCCCGCCTCCGCCCACAATGCGCTGGCGGGTGTCCTCAGCCTGTGGATAACTTTGCGAGCGGCCGCGTGCGCCGGGCCGACCCCACTCCCAACCCCCCGCAAAGCGCCCCGTACCGTGGACGGCGTGTACCGCTTTCTGCTGACACCCCGTTGGTGGGGCATCAACGTCTTCGTGCTGCTCGCCATCCCGTTCTGCATCTTCATGGGGTCGTGGCAGCTGAGCCGCTTCGAGTCGCGGGTCGAGGCGCACCGCAGCGCCGACAAGCAGGTCGAGGCCGCCCGGACGGAAGCGGCCCGGCCCCTGGCCGATCTGCTCCCCGTCGACCAGTCGACCTCCGGCAAGCGGGCCACCGTCAGCGGCCGGTACGCCAAGCAGCTGCTGGTGCCCGACCGGCAGCTCGACGGCAAGGACGGCTTCTACGTTCTGACCCTGCTGCGCACCGACTCCGGCCAGGCCCTGCCCGTGGTCCGCGGCTGGCTGCCCGGCCGGGCCGACGCGGCCGAGGCGCCCGCCCCGCCGGCCGGCGAGGTCACCGTCACCGGCGCGCTCCAGGCCTCCGAGACCCCGGGGGACAACGGCGTCAGCGCCCAGGGCGGGCTGCCGTCGGGACAGACGGCGGCGATCAGCTCGGCCTCGCTGGTGAACCTGGTGCCGTACCGGGTGTACGACGCGTGGATCACGCTGGACAAGGCCGACTCGGGGATGACGGCCGTGCCGGCGACCGCGCCGGACAACTCGGGGCTCGACCTGAAGGCGTTCCAGAACCTCGGCTACACCGGCGAGTGGTTCGTGTTCGCGGGGTTCACGGTGTTCATGTGGTTCCGGCTGCTGCGCCGCGAGGCGGAGTTCGCCCGGGACGCGGCGCTCGGCCTGGTTCCGGACGAGGAGCCCCGGGCCCAGCAGCCGACCGCCGTCTGACGGACGCCGGTCGGCGCCGCCCCCGCGGCGCCGGTCACACCGCCGGCAGGACCCCGGTCCAGTACACCGTCCCGGCGCACGCGTTCGTCACCGTCGCGGAGCCGGTCGGGGACCCGGCCTCCGGGGTGTACGAGATCGCGACGCTGCCGTCGGCCGTGCCGTCCTCGGTGAGCAGCTGGGTGGTGACGCCGTCCGACCCGGACGTGGTCGTACCGGTGCTGGTGCCGGGGTCCTCGGAAGGGGTCGGGGAGGGCGTGCTGCCGCCGGTGCCGCCGGTGTCGGTGGAGCCGTCGGTGCCGGAGCCGCTGGTCGGGCAGGTCTCCAGGGGGACGAAGCCGAACTTCTCGTCGTAGGCCGCGCCGGGGGCCAGGACCAGGCCGGTCAGCTCGGTGGACGGGTCGGGGAGCCCGGCCGCCGCGTCGCCCGAGACGTGCCGGGCCGTGCCGAGCTTGGTGGCGTCGGCCGCACCCTGCGCGAGCAGGCCCACGCTGCCGGGGCCGCCGACCGTACAGCTCGTCTGCGAGACGTTCACGACGCGGAAGGTGCCGTAGACGACGCCCGTCGAGTCGGGGGCGTCGACGGTGGAGGTCGGGGTGGCGAGCTGGTCCGAGGTGCAGACCGGGGCCGTGGTGCCCGCGCTGGCCGAGGGGACGACCTTGGTGCCGCCGACGGAGCCGGTGCTGTCGTCCTTGCCGCTGCCCTTGGTGCCGCCCGGATGCTGGCTGGCGGCCTGGCCGCCGGTGCCGCCGGAGGTGCTGGAGCCGCCGTCCGGGTTCTTGCCGCCGGTGGCGCCGCCCTGGGCCTGGGAGGCCTGGCCGGCCATGGAGGTGTTGGGGTCGGTGCCGCCGGAGTTGGAGACGTGCACGAGGGCGGGGATCGCGGTGCCGATGAAGAGGGCGGCGGCCGCCATGCCGACCGCGGCCTGGCGCTTGCGGGCCCGGCGGGCCGGCACCGCGCGGCGCAGGTGGTCGAGGACGCCGTCGCGCGGTGCGAGATCGTCGACCGCGGAGTGCAGCATCCGGCGCAGGGCCAGTTCGTCGCCGCCGAGCCCGTCATGCCCGGGGCCGAGCCCGTCGAAGCCCTGCCCGAGCTCCTCGGGGCCCTTGTCGTCGGGGCCGTGGTTCACAGTTCCGTTCCCAGCGTGCGATTGCGTGTGCTCTTGCTCGTGGTCCCGCGCCGGCTCTCGCCGACCGGCAGGTTCATGATCCCGCACCGGCTCCCCCGCACCGGGAGAACCCTGCGGTTCCCCAGGACCGTGAGAACCGTGTGGTTCCCCTGGACCGTGAGAACCGTGCGGTTCGTGACCGGCGCCGCGCGGCGCACCGTCCCTCGGCGCACCGTCCGGTGTCGGCTCGTGCCAAGCGTAGGGCTCGTGGCGATCATGTGAGTCGCCTCCCTCGGGGCTGTCCGTCATGCCGACGCCTCCATCACGACCCGCAGCGCCGCGATGCCGCGCGAGCCGTACGCCTTCACCGAGCCCAGCGATATGCCGAGCGTCTCGGCGACCTGGGCCTCGGTCATGTCGGCGAAGTAGCGCAGCACGAGGACCTCGCGCTGGCGGCGCTGCAGGCCCTTCATCGCCTTGATCAGGTCGCGCCGCTCCAGCTGGTCGTACGCGCCCTCCTCGGCGCTCGCCATGTCGGGCATCGGCTTGGAGAGGAGCTTGAGGCCGAGGATGCGGCGGCGCAGCGCGGAGCGGGAGAGGTTGACGACCGTCTGGCGGAGATAGGCCAGGGTCTTCTCCGGGTCGCGGACGCGTTTGCGGGCGGAGTGGACGCGGATGAACGCCTCCTGGACGACGTCCTCGCAGGAGGCGGTGTCGTCGAGGAGGAGCGCGGCGAGGCCGAGGAGCGAACGGTAGTGCGCCCGGTAGGTCTCGGTGAGGTGGTCGACGGTGGTACCGGCCGCCGCCGTCTCCTCACCGCCGTCGCGCTGGCTGGGTATGCGGGTGGGCCGCGCTGCGGGCATGGGCGCGATCACCGGCATGCCGCCGGCCGCGCCGGGGCGCAGGCCCGCGCGGGGCGGCCGCAAGGCCGTCGCGCCGAGGGGCGCACTGAGTTCGAGTACCTCTGCCACGCCAGTTGGACACGCCTACCCCCGTCGGGGTTGTACGTGTCGGGCATTACTTTCGTGTCAGGCGCGCCGGGCGGGGTCGCGCCGGGCATGCCGGGTGGGCCGGCCGGCGCGGTCCAGACCGTTCTCCGCGCGTCCGGCATTACACCAGACGGTGCCTCACATGCCGTCATGCGTCCCGCTCTTCCCTTGTGTCCCATTTGAACGGGCGTCCCCACGCCCTGATCACGGCGTCCCCACGCCAGGATCATGCGTCCTCACGGCCCGAAGGCCGGCCGCGTAAGCGCCCAGTAAGAGGGCGACCGCAAAGACGCTCCCCGCCGTCCGCGTGGTTGCGGAGGACGGGGAGGAAAATCTTCGAACGCCGAGGGGTCGGGATTCAAGTGGTTTGGACCATGCTCATGGCCACATTTCTTACACTGACCCTACGCATGGGCCCGCTCCCACCCAGGACGTTTGCCGTGGTCACCGGCTGTTCACGCAAACTCCGCCGTACCTGAACGGCCAGTCAGTTCCGCCGCCACCAGCTCGGCGATCTGCGCGGTGTTCAGCGCGGCCCCCTTGCGCAGGTTGTCCCCGCAGACGAAGAGCTCCAGCGCGGTCGGGTCGTCGAGCGCCCGCCGTACCCGCCCGACCCAGGTCGGATCGGTGCCCACGACGTCGGCGGGTGTCGGGAACTCCCCGGCGGCCGGGTTGTCGAAGAGGACGACACCCGGGGCGGTGTCCAGGATCTCCCGGGCCCCGTCGACCGTGACCTCGCCCTGGAACCGGGCGTGCACGGTCAGCGAGTGCGTGGTGATGACCGGGACCCGGACGCAGGTCACCGCGACCGGCAGCTTCGGCAGCCCGAGGATCTTGCGGGACTCGTCCCGCACCTTCATCTCCTCCGACGACCAGCCGTCCTCGCGCAGCGACCCGGCCCACGGTACGACGTTCAGCGCGACCGGCTCCGGGAACGGCCCGGTCAGGTCCCCGACGGCCCGCCGCACGTCACCGGGCTTGGTGCCCAGCTCCGTACCGGCGACCATCGACAGCTGGGCCCGCAGCGTGTCCACGCCGGCCCGCCCGGCCCCGCTCACCGCCTGGTACGACGACACCACCAGCTCGCGCAGCCCGAACTCGGCGTGCAGCGCGCCCAGGGCGACGATCATCGACAGGGTGGTGCAGTTGGGGTTGGCGATGATCCCGCGCGGCCGGCTGCGGGCGCAGTGCGGATTGACCTCGGGCACCACCAGGGGCACCTCGGGGTCCATCCGGAAGGCCCCGGAGTTGTCCACCACGACGACACCCTTGGCCGCGGCGATCGGCGCCCAGCGCGCGGACACCTCGTCGGGTACGTCGAACATCGCGACGTCGATCCCGTCGAAGGCCTCCTCCGACAGGGCGACGACCTCGACCTCCTCCCCGCGCACGGTCAGCTTGCGGCCGGCCGAGCGCGCGGAGGCGATCAGGCGGATCTCGCCCCAGACGTCCGCCCGCTGGGACAGGATCTGGAGCATGACCGTGCCGACGGCCCCGGTCGCCCCCACGACCGCGAGCGTCGGCTTGGCAGTCATCGGCCGGTGCCTCCGTAGACCACGGCCTCGTCGCTGTCGGAGTCGAGCCCGAAGGCGGTGTGCACGGCGCGCACGGCCTCCGGCACGTCGTCGGCGCGGGTGACGACCGAGATACGGATCTCGGAGGTCGAGATCAGCTCGATGTTCACGCCCGCGTCGGACAGCGCCTCGAAGAACGAGGCGGTGACCCCGGGGTTGGTCTTCATACCCGCGCCGACCAGCGAGATCTTGCCGATCTGGTCGTCGTACCGGAGCGAGTCGAAGCCGATGCCCGGCCGGTTGCGCTCCAGGGCGTCGATGGCCTTGCGGCCCTCGGTCTTCGGCAGCGTGAAGGAGATGTCCGTCAGGCCGGTGGCGGCGGCGGACACGTTCTGCACGACCATGTCGATGTTGACCTGGGCGTCGGCGATGGTCCGGAAGATCGCGGCGGCCTCACCCGGCTTGTCCGGCACACCGACGACCGTGATCTTGGCCTCGGAGGTGTCGTGCGCGACACCGGAGATGATGGCCTGCTCCACCTTCTTGTCCCCAATCGGCTGACTGCTGACCCACGTGCCCTGAAGTCCGCTGAAGCTGGACCGGACGTGGATCGGGATGTTGTAGCGGCGGGCGTACTCCACACAGCGGTGGAGCAGCACCTTGGAACCGGAGGCGGCGAGCTCCAGCATGTCCTCGAAGGAGATCCAGTCGATCTTCCGCGCCTTCTTCACCACGCGCGGGTCGGCGGTGAACACACCGTCGACGTCGGTGTAGATCTCGCAGACCTCGGCGTCGAGCGCGGCGGCCAGCGCCACGGCCGTGGTGTCGGACCCGCCGCGCCCCAGCGTGGTGATGTCCTTCTTGTCCGCGCTGACGCCCTGGAACCCGGCCACGATGGCGATGTTGCCCTCGTCCAGCGCCGTCCTGATCCGCCCCGGCGTGACGTCGATGATCCGGGCTTTGTTGTGGACCGAGTCGGTGATGACGCCTGCCTGGCTGCCGGTGAACGACTGGGCCTCGTGGCCCAGGTTTTTGATCGCCATGGCCAGCAGTGCCATGGAGATCCGCTCTCCGGCGGTCAGCAGCATGTCGAACTCACGCCCGGCAGGCATCGGGGACACCTGCTCGGCCAGATCGATCAGCTCGTCCGTCGTGTCGCCCATCGCGGAAACGACGACAACCACCTGGTTGCCGTTCTTCTTCGCTTCCACGATTCGCTTGGCGACGCGCTTGATGCCCTCGGCATCGGCAACGGAGGAACCTCCGTACTTCTGCACGACAAGGCCCACGTGCGCTCCTCGCTCGGTTTGTCTCTGTCGGCTCAGTTTAACGAGCGGTCGAATTCCACCAGCGTGCTCCCGCATGGTGAGACGTCCTGGCGGGGTGTTCCGCCGCTCGCTTCCGGGACGGAACATGCCCCGTGCACGGCACACCACGCGGAAAAGTGCGGTGGCTCACAGTGCCGCCCGTACATGCGCGTTTCCTCAGCTCCGGAGCGGACCGACCCCGGCACGGAGCGAGACGACGCCCATCCCGGCGGCGGTCAAGGACCGCGACGAGGGAGCGCGCTCCTGGACCGTCGGTGTAAGCAGGTACACCATGACGGCGCCGATCCTTCTCCTCCTTCTCTCCGGCATCGTGCTGCTGGGCGCGAGCGTGCAGTGGCTGACCGGAATGGGTTTCGCGCTGGTCGCCGTACCGGCCCTGATCCTGCTGCTCGGCCCGGCCCAGGGGGTCGCCCTGGCGAACTGCGCGGCGGGCGCGATCAGCGTGGTGGGCCTGGCGGGCGGCTGGCGCCGGGTCCGCCCGGCGGCGATGGTCCCGCTGTGCGCGGCGGCGGCCTGCACGGTCCCGGCGGGCACCTGGGTCACCCACCACCTCCCGCAGCCATTGCTCCTGTTGATGATGGGCGCCCTGGTGACGGCAGCGGTCGTGCTGGTCATGCGGGGCGCCCGGCTCCCCGCGCTGCACGGCAGGGCGGGGGCACTGACGGCCGGCGCGGTGGGCGGCTTCATGAACTCGGCGGCGGGCGTGGGCGGCCCCCCGGTCTCCCTCTACGCGCTCAACGCGGGCTGGACGGTACGGGAGTTCGTCCCCAACGCGCAGTTCTACGGCGTGGTCGTCAACGCGTTCTCGGTGACGGCGAACGGGGTGCCGGGGCTGAGTGCCGGGGAGTGGACAGCGGTGGCCGGGGCGATGGCATGGGGCGGCGTGATCGGCAGAACGGTGGGCGACCGCCTGCCCGAACACCACGCCCGCCGCCTGGTCCTCGCCCTGGCCCTGGCGGGCGGGGTCACGGCGGTCACGAAGGGGGTGTGGACGCTGTGACGGTCGCGGCACGGCGACTCAGTCCACGAACTCCTTGAGGAGCTCCGTGTCGAGAGTGAAGTTCACCGGTTCCGGAAGCTTCACGGCCGCTCCGAACGGCAGTTTCTCCTCGTGCCGGTAGCGACCGTCCTCCGGTTGGCTGAAGACGACGACCGAGCAGTCGTCGCGGTCGATGAGGAGGTGGACGGGGATGCCGGCCGCGGCGTAGCAAGGAGGCTTCGCCGTACGCGTGTGCCGGTCCGAGTCATGGTCGTCTGCGGTGATCGCGACGACCATGAGCACGCCGTCGGGCTCGGACCACTCACCATGGCCCGTGAAATGCCCGGCTGGTGCCAGCACGCCGTCGACGCGCGCCCGGTCCGCACCACCGGCTCCGCTACGCACGCCCCGGAACCCGTACAGCCACAGGCCTCGCGGCTCCTCTGTCCACAGTCTCTGCAACCAAGCGAGGATCTCGCTGCGGTTTCCGTCCGGCCCGCGTTTCACCGCCAGCCGACCGCCGATGAACTCCAGCCACACCGTCTCCGGGGCACTGCGTTCGAGCTCCTCCAAATCCTCGACGGTCATCTGCGGTCGGTTCACCGCAGTCCCGCCGCGCGCCGCAGGGCCTCGACGGTGATGTGCTCCTTGATCCACCGCAGATGGCCGGCGAGCGTGATCCAGCGCAGCGAGGTGCGGCAGGCCTGCTGGCCGTAGCGGGGGTGCTCGGCGGCGAGCGCCTTGTAGCCCATCGCGTGGCCCTCGTGGAGATGGTCGATGAAGACGGCGAGGTCGCGGTCGCGGGGGCTCAGGTGCGCGAAGTCCGCATCGGCGTGCGGGGCTTCGTCACCCGCGGAACGCTTCCCGTACCCCGTTCTGGCCATGGGGTGCGACGGGGACGGCAGGGCAGGGCTAGGGTGGGCGCAAGCCACCACCGAAGGCCTCTTTCGATGTGTAGGTCCAGGCCCCGGAGCCGGTGTTCCAGCACCGACCGGGGCCGATCTGTTTGCCGCGAACCTAGAGCGCCTTTACGTTCCGACGCAAGCCGATCACGGAACGTCACTCTTTCGAGGTAGGTGGCTTCAACTCACCTACAGACTTGGTTGGTTGGGTTGTTCCAAACCAACCCAAAACCCAAGGGAAGAGCTCGGAGCCCGGAGCCCGGGGCTCGGGCTCCGGGCCGAACCGGGCGGTCACGACGCCGTCGACATCGCGTGCAGTGCCGCGAGCTGGACCCGGTTCTCCACGCCGAGCTTGCGGAGGATCGTGCTGACGTGGGACTTGACCGTGGTGGGGCTGAGGAAGAGGGAGTGGGCGATCTGGGGGTTGGTGCGGCCCTCGACGAGGAGGGAGAGGACCTCCCGTTCCCGGGGTGAGAGGAGGGTGCGGGGTTCCGGGCTCGCCGGGTGTGCGGCGAGGGAGCGGACGGCCGCCGCCAACTCGGCTGCGGACGCCGTGCAGTTCAGCAGGAGACGAGGGGAGCCCGACCGGTCGTCCTCGTTCGTGCGGCCGCAGTGTCCCGGTCCGACGAGGACGAGCGGTGCCGTCTGCGCGAGATGGTCGTGGGCCGCCCTGGCCCAGGGCGCGCCGGCCGCCTCGGCCAGGAGGACGTCGGGCCGCACACTGCCGACGAACTCCCGGGTGGGCCAGGCCCCGACGGCCGCGACCACGTGGATGCCGTCGGCTCCTCGGAGTTGGCCCTCGACACGCGTGCGCAGCAACAACTCGTCCATGGCGAGCATCACCCGGATCAAAGTTTCCCCCTGGTAACTGCATTGAGTTGTTAAAAGGTCATGTACAGGGTAACTGCGGCCACTTGAAAGGTCCGCGAGATCTTCACCTCCCACGGCACCGCCCATCGTCCGGGCGGAGGGGGTCGGTCGGCGGATACCGGCGGCGGTCCACACGCGTAAGGATCTTCCTCGGCTCCACAACCGCAACGTCGTCGTCCCAGGCGGAGGCGCAGGCCGAGGGCAAGCGCGTGGCGCTGGGCAAGCTCAGTGCCTTCACGAAGTGGGTGAACGGCCTCTCCAACTTCAACCCGGTGAAGTGGGCCATCAAGGCTTCGCCGGAGTACATCGTCATCCAGCTCATCGAATGGCTGGCCAACCAGGTCGTCTGACCTCACGCACCCCCGGGGGCTCCTGCGGGAGCCCCCGGACCTTCAGCAGCCGACCAGGAACGGACATGGGGCAGGACATCGGTCAGGACATGGGGCAGGACATGGGGCAGGACACGCCCCGGAAGTCGCGCGGGCAGATCGTGGCGGACAACCTCTGGGGTTCTCCCGCCCTCTTCGCCGGCTGCGCCTTTCTCTTCTTCTTCCTTCTGCGCGATGACACCGGCGAACGCATCGGATGGACTCTGTACTTCCTCGGCTGGGTCCCGCCCCTGTGCATGGCCGTGTGGTGCGCGGTGACCCGGCAGAAGCCGGGCGTCGGGGGCGTGTTCGCGCCGGTGCTGCTGATCGCCGCCGGGTTCGTCTTCTGGCTGAACCACGGCTGGCCGCTCTCGTGATCGACGTCAGCTCGCTCTCCAAGTCGTACGGGAAGAAGCGCGTCGTCGACGAGCTGTCCTTCACCGTGGCCCCCGGGACCGTCACCGGCTTTCTCGGCCCCAATGGGGCGGGGAAGACGACGACGTTGCGCATGCTGCTCGGGCTCACCCGGCCGGATGCCGGTACCGCGCTGATCGAAGGCCGGCCCTATCACGAGCACCCGGACCCCCTGCGGGTCGTGGGAGCCTTGCTCGACGCCCGCTGGACGCACCCCAAGCGGTCCGCGCGAGCGCATCTGGAGTGGCTGGCGGCCGCCAACCGGATCGAACGGCGGCGGGTCGGCGAGGTGCTGGAACAGGTCGGCCTCACCGCCGTGGCCGACCGGCCCGCCGGGACGTTCTCCCTGGGCATGGCCCAACGGCTCGGCCTGGCCGTCGCGTTGCTCGGCGAGCCGCGTGTGCTGGTGCTCGACGAACCCGTCAACGGCCTCGACCCGGAAGGCATAGCGTGGATGCGCGGCATGATCCGGGCCCAGGCCGCCGAGGGCCGTACCGTCCTCGTCTCCAGTCATCTGCTCGCCGAGATGGCGCTCACCGCCGACCACGTCGTGGTCATCGGGCAGGGGCGTCTCATCGCCCAGCACAGCGTCGAGGAGCTCACCGCCCAGGCCGCCGACCAGGCCGAACCGCCCGCCGTGCTGGTCCGCGCGGACGACCCGGCGCGGCTGCGCACGGCCCTGGCCGAGGGGGGTGCCACGGTGGAGGACGCCGGACAGCCGGCCTTGCTCGTACGGGGACTGAGCAGCGAGGAGATCGGTCGCCTCGCGCTGCGCGCGGGCATCGCGCTCTTCGAGCTCACTCCCCGCCGTGCCACCGTGGAGGACGCGTTCCTCCGACTGACCAGTCAGGCCGTCGAGTTCAGAGGAGACGTCCGCGCATGAGCAGGATGCGTTCCGTGGTCGACCCCGCGGGTGTGCGGGCGGAGTTCGTCAAGCTCCGTACGCTGTCCTCCACTTGGTGGTTCCTCGCGGTCACCGCGGTCGTCTCGCTCGCCTTCAGCGGGATCGGCGTGGGCGTGACCGAGAGCGGGCAGCGGCCCGGACTCGTCGACGCGATGACCGGCCCGGCGTTCGGCCAGTCGCTGATGATGCTGCTCGCGGCCCGCACGGCCACCCAGGAATTCCGTACCGGAACGATCTGGGCGTCGTACCTGGCGGTGCCGGACTGGCGTCGGCTGATCGGGGCCAAGGCCGTGACGACCGTCGTCGGGTCCGTGGCCGTGGGTGCCGTGCTGTGTGCGGGAGGGCTGGCGGTGGCCGCGGTGGTGGCCCCGCGGGCGGATCTGGCGCCCGACACCGGCGCCGAGTGGCGCACCCTGTGCGGAATCGTCCTCACCTACGCGATCGGCGCGGCCATCGGCGTCTCCGTCGGCGTCCTGGTCAAGAGCGCCGGCCTCGCCATCACCCTGCTCCTGGTCTGGCCGTTCGTGGCCGAGCCCGCCCTGGGGCCGCTGGCCGACTGGCTGCTGGGCACCGGCGTCTCGCCCTGGCTGCCCTTCACCGCGATGAACGCCGTCAGCGGCGACCCGGCGGCTCCCCCGCTGCCGGGCGGCGCGCTCACCGGCGTCCTGTACGTGACCGTGCTGGCCGCCGCACTCCTCGTCTGCGCGACGGCCGTCCAGCGGAGACGGGACCTCTGAACCCGCCTCCCGCCGCCGACAGGCCCTAGCTCCGCCGGATCCCCAGCGACTCGCCGATCTCCTCCTGCATGACCTGGCCGGCCTCGAACTCCAGGGTCTCGTCGCCGATCGTGTCCTGGTCCGTGTCCAGGCCGTCCAGCTCCGCCAGGGGCTGGTTGAGGCGGACGTGGATGAGGATGGACTGGAGGGCGCGCAGGGTGGCGGAGGCGGTGGGGCCCCAGTTGGAGAAGTAGGAGAACTGCCACCACCACAGCGCCTCCGTGGTGCGGCCGGCCCGGTAGTGGGCCATGCCGTGGCGGAGGTCGGTGATGATGTCGGCCAGGTCGTCCGAGAGACGGGCCGGCACGGGCGCCCGGCGGGGCTCGTACGGGTCGAAGACCTCGGAGTAGACGTCGATGGGCTCCAGGATGCGCGCGAAGTTCTCGCGGAGCTGGTCGACGTCCGGCTCGGGGCCCAGGTCCGGCTCGTAGCGCTCGTCGGGGACGATGTCCTCGTGCGCGCCGAGGCGGCCGCCGGCCAGCAGCAGCTGGGAGACCTCCAGGAGGAGGAAGGGGACCGCCGAGTCCGGCTCGTCGCCCTTCGCCACCTCCGTGACGGCCACCAGGAAACTCTCGACCTGGTCGGCGATCTGGACCGCGAAGTCGTCGGGGTCCTGGGCGGTCGCGTGCAGTGTGGCGTCAGACATCTAGGAGTCGTCTCCCCTCGAAGGCGCGGCCGAGGGTGACCTCGTCCGCGTATTCCAGGTCGCCACCCACCGGGAGGCCGCTGGCCAGGCGGGTGACCTTCAGGCCCATGGGTTTGATCATGCGGGCGAGGTAGGTGGCGGTCGCCTCGCCCTCCAGGTTCGGGTCCGTGGCCAGGATGAGTTCGGTGACCGCGCCGTCTGCCAGACGGGCGAGCAGCTCCCTTATCCGCAGATCGTCGGGGCCGACGCCCTCGATCGGGCTGATGGCGCCGCCGAGCACGTGGTAGCGGCCGCGGAACTCACGGGTGCGCTCGATGGCGACCACGTCCTTGGGCTCCTCGACCACGCAGATGACGGTCAGGTCGCGGCGCGCGTCGCGGCAGATGTTGCACAGCTCCTCCTGTGCCACGTTGCCGCAGGTCGCGCAGAAGCGGACCTTCGCCTTCACCTCCAGGAGGGCCTGGGCGAGCCGTCGTACGTCCGTCGGCTCCGCCTGCAGGATGTGGAAGGCGATCCGCTGCGCGCTCTTCGGACCGACGCCGGGCAACCGCCCCAACTCGTCGATGAGGTCCTGGACCACGCCTTCGTACAACGGACTGCCCTTCCTGGAGTCTTTCGGTACGTACCGTAGTTGGCTGCCGCCTGTCCTAGGAAGGCGGTGCGGGTGTCGCGCGGGCGACGAACATCAGAACGGCGCGATCGCGGCGGTGGGATCAGAACGGCAGACCGGGGATGCCGCTGCCGCCGCCCAGGCCCTGTGCCAGCGGTCCGAGCTTCTGCTGCTGGAGCGCCTGGGCGTTCGCGTTGGCCGCCTGGACGGCCGCGACGACCAGGTCGGCGAGGGTCTCGGTGTCGTCCGGGTCCACCGCCTTCGGGTCGATCTTCAGCGCGCGCAGCTCGCCGGCGCCGGTCACGGTGGCCGTCACCAGGCCGCCGCCCGCCTGCCCGTCGACCTCCGTGTTCGCCAGCTCCTCCTGGGCCCGTGCCAGGTCCTCCTGCATCTTCTGGGCCTGCTGGAGCAGCTGCTGCATGTTGGGCTGGCCACCACCGGGGATCACGATCAGCTCCTGGGTCCGCGTACGTGTCTGGTTCGTTCTGCTCTGTTGTGGATGAGCCTACGTGGTCGGCGCAGCCATCGCCCCGCCACTCTTTCGAGTGAGAATCCTGGCGGCCCTATACCTGATCAAGGCCCACGTACGAGCGGAAAAGAGGCGAAAGCAAGGCCTTCGCCACCCATTGGGCGGTAGGAAGGGTTCCCGTCGTCAGCATCCATTGTCACGTCCAGTGCGGTGGCCGAGGCCATGCGCCATGACAGTCCGATATCACGGAACGTGATCGGTTGTGATCAGTAGGGAGTGCCGGGTGGGCCAGCCGGAGATGCAGCCCGAGGGACCGCCTCAGGACGGGCGGGGCGAGGGTGCGGCCGGACTGCGGCCGGGTGATCTGACCGGGCGGCCGTTCCCGCTCGGGGACTGGGGCGAACCGGCCGAGCGGCTCGACGAGCTGTACCGGTGGGTCGAGCGCGGGGCGCTGGTGACCGCCGAGTGGTATCTGTCGGACCGGGTGTGGAAACGGCGGGGGGCCCGGGCGCTGCGGTGCGGGGCGGCCGTGGGCGCGGTGCTGGGCGCCGCGCTGCCGCTCCTCGACCTCACCGGGGTGGTCAGCGGGGTCGCGCCCTGGGGGTATCTCGCGCTGCTGATGGCGGTGGCGTGCGTCGGCATCGACCGGTTCTTCGGGGTGACCTCCGGCTGGATAAGGGACATGGCGACCGCGCAGGCCGTGCAGCGACGGCTTCAGGCGCTCCAGTTCGACTGGGCGGCGGAGAGCGTGCGGGAGGTGCTGGGACCGGCGGAGGGTACGGCGAGCGAGGCGGCCGAGCGGTGCCTGGCGGTGCTGCGGCGGTTCTCGGAGGACGTGACCGAGCTGGTCCGCACGGAGACGGCCGACTGGATGGTGGAGTTCCGCACGGGCCCGGCACCGCTCGGCATGCAGGCGACGGTGACGGCGGGCCCCCGCGCGGACGCGGGACATCTGAACGGCCGCTTCCCGCTGCCCCCGGGCACGAACGGAACCCGCCCGAACATGCCCAGGCAGCGGCCGCCGGAGCCCCGGTGAGCAGATTTGTTAAGACGGCCTAATGTCTTGACATCGATGGAAGCGGCCCCGCATCGTGAGCGGACAGTCTCCGGAACGGTCCGAAGAGGGGCAGCCACATGGTGCGTACGCTCGGCGTCGCCGTCGTCGGGTTCGGCTGGATGGGACGGGTGCACACCCAGGCCTACCAGCGGGTCCCCCACCACTTCCCGCAGCTGTCCGTACGCCCCGAGCTGGTGACCGTCGCCGAGGAGGTGCCGGGCCGGGCCGAGGAGGCCGCCGCACAGTTCGGGTTCGCGTCCACCACCCGGGACTGGCGCGAGGTCGTCACCGACCCGCGCGTCCACGCCGTCAGCATCACCGCGCCGAACTTCCTGCACCGGGAGATCGGCGTCGCCATGGCCGAGGCCGGCAAGCACATCTGGATCGAGAAGCCGGTCGGGCTCACCGCCGAGGACGCCGGCGCGGTCGCCGACGCCGTCGCGAAGGCGGGCGTCCAGGGCACGGTCGGCTTCAACTACCGCAACGCGCCCGCCGTCGCGTACGCCCGTGACCTCATCGCCTCCGGCGACCTGGGCACCGTCACGCACGTCCGCATCCGGCTCTTCAGCGACTACGCCGCCCACCCCGACGGCGCCCTGACCTGGCGTTACGAGCGGGCCCGCGGCGGTGGCGGGGTCCTCGGCGACCTCGCCTCGCACGGCGTCGACCTGGCCCGCTTCCTGCTCGGCGAGATCACCGCGCTCGCCGCCGACACGGCCGTCTTCATCCCGGAGCGCGCCCGCCCCACCGGCGCCACCGCCGGCCACACCCTGGCCACCGGCGGCGCACTCGGCCCGGTCGAGAACGAGGACTACGTCAACTGCCTGCTGCGCTTCGCCTCCGGCGCCCGGGGTGTCCTGGAGGCCTGCCGGGTCTCGGTCGGCGAGCAGAACAACTACGGCTTCGAGGTGCACGGCACCAAGGGCGCCGTCTTCTGGGACTACCGGCGGATGGGCGAACTCGGCGTCAGCCGCGGCACCTCCTACCAGGACCAGCCCGTCAGCACGGTCTACGTCGGCCCCGGGCACGGCGAGTACGGCGCCTTCCAGCCCGGCGCGGCCAACGCCATGGGCTACGACGACCTCAAGGTCGTCGAGGCCCGCAACTTCCTGCGCTCCATCGCCGAGGACACCGCCTACGGCCCGACCCTGCGGGACGCCGTGCACAGTGCGACCGCCCTCGACGCGATGAGCCGCTCGGCCGCCCAGGGCACCTGGGTGAGCCTCGGCTGACCCGCCGCGGCTCACCGGCAGAGCGGCGTCCCCCCCGCGTCGTCACAGGGCACATGCCCGTATGTGCGGATCACACCCTTGCCGTTGCCGTTGCCGAGGTACGTCAGGAAGCTCCACGCCAGGGTGTCGGCCGCGGGCTGGCCGTAGGTGTACGCGTACTCGGTCTCGCGGTACGGGTACGGGTTGTCGCCGCGCCCGATCGCCTCCACGGACGGGGCGTGGTGGTCCAGGGAGAGGGTGTGCAGGCCCTTCGCCCCGGCCGCCACGTTCAGCTCGGCGTAGCCGACCGCCCCGTCCAGCCGGGCCACCTCCGACAGCACCTGGGCGGTCGAGTCGAGCTCGCAGCGGATCACCTTCGCCGTCGGGTCGTCCTTGCGCGCGCAGTCGACGGAGGAGTTGGCGATCTCGCCGCGCTTGAGCACCCGCCGCTGGAAGACCTGCCGGGTCCCGGAGTTGGCGTCCCGGCTGACCAGCACCACCGCCTGGTCGGGGCCGTCCAGCTGCTTCCAGTTGGTGATCTCGCCCCGGTACAGCCGGCGGACGTCGGCGGTGGAGAGGTTCGTCAGGTTCACGTCGTCGTTCACGACCAGGGCGAAGACCACCAGGGCGACCCGGGTCTCCTGCAGTTCGGGCATGTCCGGGGGCTTGGGGCCGTCCGAGAGGGCCAGGACCGACGGGGAGCCCTTCTTCTTCCAGTTGGCCCCCGTGGTGTTCAGGTCCCTGACGCCGGCCGTCGAACCGCGCGCGTCGACGTGGATCGACGCCCCCTCGCACTCCTTCTCGTACTTCTCGGCCGCGTCCGTGATCACCGGCGCGAACGCCGTCGAGCCTATGACCCGCAGCGAGCCCTTCGCGCAGCCGATCGGCGGCGGACTGTCGTCGCGGACCACGACGATCGTGGCCAGGGTGACGACACTGAGCGTCAGCATGATGCTGATCAGCCGGGAGGCGCGGCTGAACAGCGGGGTCGCGTCGTCGGGGGTGGCGCTGCGGTTGGGGTGCACCTCGCCGTCGTGGATACCGCCGACGATCCTGATCTCCCGGCCGACGTCACCGCCGGACAGCAGCACGAGCAGCTTGAAGTGCTCACCGTGGTTGAGCGGGACGCGCGGGATGCGCAGGGTGTTGCCCGAGTAGCCGAAGCCGCGCTCCGGGGTGAAGTGCGGCATGAGATGGTCGGTGTCGGTCGGCTGGGTGACCGACACCCCGCGGATCGTCCGGTCGCTGAACACCGCGGTGAGGCCGTGCAGTTCGGGACTGGTGTAGTCGTCG
This sequence comes from Streptomyces sp. NPDC058683, assembly GCF_042716195.1. Taxonomy (NCBI): domain Bacteria; kingdom Bacillati; phylum Actinomycetota; class Actinomycetes; order Kitasatosporales; family Streptomycetaceae; genus Streptomyces; species Streptomyces sp. NPDC058683. The sequence continues at coordinate 213,514 of NZ_JBHXSK010000007.1, read as the reverse complement.
CGGCCGATGCCCTGGGAGCCGTCGTTCTCGATGCGCAGCAGGACGAGGGTGGCGTCGGCCATGTCCGGGGCCTCGTCGAAGAGGCCGAGGCGCCTGCCGAGCCGTCCCGAACGGACGTCGTCGCCGATCGGGTTGTCCATCTGCACGCGGTAACCGATGCGTTTGCGGCGCGGGATGCGCCGCTCGAACCAGAAGATGGCCGCCGACGCGACGATGCCCGCCACCGCGGTGCCGACGGCCACGACGTTCTCGGCGCTCAGCCACTCCATGTGGGTGCCCCCGCCACTCCCCGGAGTCGAATGGTGCGGTCACCGTAAGGGGTGCGGAGGACCCGCGAAGAGACAATTCGGTCACCCGGGCGAATGTTCTCCGGACGTTCAACTGCCCCAGGGGTCCCGGGAGTTCACTGTTTGCTGTACGTGAGGCTCTCCTCGCCGTCCTTCTGGACCCGCTTCAGCCTGCCGTTCGACAGCAGGGTCACCTCGGTGGCCTCTCCGGCGCTGCACGACGAACGGGGCTTGCCCGTCGTGACCGTGGAGGGACCGATCTCCAACGGGCCGCCCGAGCCGGGCTTCCCGGCGAGCTTCGCGTCGAACTCGCAGTGGTAGCCGGGGCCGTCGGCGACCAGGGTGAGGACCGTGTCGCCCACCGCGCCCTGGCGGATGGTCAGTTCGCGGGTGTTGTGGCCGGTGGAGTTGTCTATCGCCGTGGTCCAGGTGCCGAGGAAGGCGGTGGGCACGGTGCCGGCGGCGGGAGCCGAGGAGGAGGGCGACTCGCTGGGCGCCGGTTCCCCGGCGGAGGTCTGGGCGGTCGCCGAGGGGGTGGGGGTGGCGGTGCCGCCCGCCTTGTCGTCGCCGCCGCCATTGTTCACGAGCGCGTACACGGAGCCGCCGGCGGCCAGCATCACGACCAGGGCGACGGTGACGAGGAGCGCGGTGGAGCGGGGGGTGCGGCGCGACTCGCCGTCGGGGGTGGGGTCGTACGGCGGGGGCGGCGGGGGTGTGTAGATCGGCTGGGTGGGCTCGGGAGTGGCGACGGTGGTGTGGGGGGTGGTGTACGGGTTGTAGGGCTGCGGGTGCTGGTGGGGCTGCTGGTTCGGGTAGCCGTAGGCGGGATGGGCCGGGGCGTGTTCGGGGGACGGCTGGTCGAGTGCCGGCCGCGGGTGGGGGGTGGCCGGTCGCGCCCCCGCGGCGGCGGCCGCGGACTCGGCACCGCCCCGCGCCCCCCGGTCGGCCGGCCCCTGCGCCCATTGCCTGGTCGACCCGCTCGGGGGAGCCTCGACCACGGCGCCGTACACCGTCGGGTCCTCCACCTCCAGCAACTCCACCGCGTGGCGGCCCAGTTGGGCCACCAGGGAAGCCGGCAGCCAGGGGTCCCTGGAGCGGCCCTCCTCGACCGTGTCGACCGCGCCCGTCCTCGACAGGATCGCGTCCAGGGAGGGGCGGGTCGCCGGGTCCTTGCGGAGGCAGTCGCGGACCACGTCGGCGATGCCCTCGGGGAGCCCGGACAGGTCGGGCTCCTCCTGGGCGATGCGGAACATCTGCGCGTGTGCGCCGCCCTCGGTCGAGCCGAAGGGAATCCTGCCGGTGGCCGCGTAGGCGAGCACCGAGCCGAGGCTGAAGACGTCGGAGGCCGGGGTGATCCGGTCGCCGCGCACCTGCTCGGGGGCCATGAAGCCCGGCGAGCCGACGAGCGAGCCGGTCCGGGTGATGCCCTCGCCGGGGAGGGTCTCCAGGGCCCGCGCGATGCCGAAGTCGATGACCCGGGGGCCCTCTATGGTGAGCATCACGTTGGACGGCTTGAGGTCGCGGTGGACGATCCCGGCCGCGTGGATGTTGGTGAGCGCGTGCGCCAGCCCGGCGGCCAGGATGCGCACCGACCGTTCGGGCAGTGGCCCGTGGTCGTGCTCGACGACGCGCTGGAGGCTCGGCCCGGCGACATAGCCGGTGGCCACCCAGGGCACGGCGGCCTCGGTGTCGGCGTCCAGGACGGGCGCGGTCCAGAACCCGCCGACCCGCTGGGCGTTGCGCACCTCCTGCCGGAAGCGGGCCCGGAAGTCCTCCTGGGCGGCGAGTTCCGCCCGCACCAGCTTCACGGCGACGGTACGACCGCGCTCCGACCGGGCGAGATACACGTGCCCCATGCCGCCCGCGCCCAGCCGCGCCAGCAGCCGGTACCTCCCGATGTGCTGCGGATCACCGGGCCCCAGCTTCTCCATGGCAGATCCGCCCCTTCTCCACACTTGTGATCGAGCCGAGAATATTCCGGCCGCTCCGCCAGCCGGGCCCCGCCTTGTCTACGGTTCCGTAACAGGTACCGGTCGCTCCGGTGTATCCACGGGCTGTGGACAACCTGTCGCGGAATCCCCCTGGCCATGGAACATGTCGCCGATATCGCGTCCGCACCGGACACTCCTAGGCTCGGCGCCATGACCCCTCAGCCCAGTCCACAGGCCGGAGCCGCCGTCAAGGCGGCCGACCGTGCGCATGTCTTCCACTCCTGGTCCGCGCAGGACCTCATCGACCCGCTGGCCGTGGCCGGCGCCGAAGGGTCGTACTTCTGGGACTACGACGGCAGGCGTTACCTGGATTTCACCAGCGGGCTCGTCTTCACCAACATCGGCTACCAGCATCCGAAGGTCGTCGCCGCGATCCAGGAGCAGGCCGCGAGGATGACCACCTTCGCGCCCGCCTTCGCCGTGGAGGCCCGGTCGGAGGCGGCCCGGCTGATCGCCGAGCGGACCCCCGGCGACCTGGACAAGATCTTCTTCACCAACGGGGGCGCGGACGCGATCGAGCACGCCGTCCGCATGGCCCGACTGCACACCGGCCGCCCGAAGGTGCTGTCCGCCTACCGCTCGTACCACGGCGGCACCCAGCAGGCGATCAACATCACCGGCGACCCTCGCCGCTGGGCTTCCGACGGCGCCGCCGCCGGGGTCGTGCACTTCTGGGCGCCCTTCCTCTACCGCTCCCGTTTCTACGCGGAGACGGAGGAGCAGGAGACCGCGCGGGCGCTGGAGCACCTGGAGACCACGATCGCGTTCGAGGGGCCGGGCACGGTCGCGGCGATCGTCCTGGAGACCATCCCCGGGACCGCCGGGATCATGGTTCCGCCGGCCGGGTACCTGGCGGGCGTCCGTGAGATCTGCGACAAGCACGGGATCGTCTTCGTCCTGGACGAGGTCATGGCCGGGTTCGGGCGCACGGGTGAGTGGTTCGCCGCCGACCTGTTCGGCGTCGTACCCGACCTGATGACCTTCGCCAAGGGCGTGAACAGCGGGTACGTGCCGCTCGGCGGTGTCGCCATCAGCGAGCGGATCGCCGAGACCTTCGCCCGGCGGCCCTACCCGGGCGGGCTGACGTACTCCGGGCATCCGCTGGCCTGTGCCGCCGCCGTCGCCACCATCGACGTGATGGCGGAGGAAGGCGTCGTCGAGAACGCGAAGCGGCTCGGCGCGGACGTCGTCGGGCCCGCCCTGGCCGCGCTGGCCGAGCGGCACCCGAGCGTGGGCGAGGTGCGCGGCACCGGCATGTTCTGGGCGCTGGACCTGGTGAAGAACCGGGAGACCCGGGAGCCGCTGGTGCCGTACAACGCGGCCGGGGAGGCCAACGCACCGATGGCCGCGTTCACGGCTGCCGCCAAGCAGCAGGGTCTGTGGCCGTTCGTGAACATGAACCGGACGCATGTCGTGCCACCGTGCAACGTCACCGAGGCGGAGCTGAAGGAGGGCTTCGCAGCGCTCGACGCGGCGCTGGGTGTGGCCGACGAGTACACGGTGTAGGGGGCGCCGCGGTCGGGTGCGGGTCCGGTGGGGGCTGGTCGCGCCCCGCGGCGGCAGCCGCAGATCCAATACCGCCCCGCGCCCCTTCGGGGCGCTCCACGCCCACGGAGGGAATACACACGCAACCCGAACGCGTAAGGTGGCGTGCTCGTAGATGTACACGTAAGCGAGCACGTCACCCGAACGCGTGAGGAGAGGCACCCGACGATGCCCGGCAACGGCGCTGTGACCCGCAGTACCCTGCGCCAGCAGATCGCGGACGCGCTCCGTGACGAGGTGCTCGCCGGGCGCCTCCAGCCGGGCCGGGAGTTCACGGTCAAGGAGATCGCCGAGCAGTACGGGGTCTCCGCCACGCCGGTCCGCGAGGCGCTGGTCGACCTGTCCGCGCAGGGCGTCCTCGACGCCGACCAGCACCGCGGCTTCCGGGTCCCGGAGTACTCGCTCACCGACTACCGGAACATGATCGAGGCCCGCAGCCTGGTCATCGACGGTATGTTCCACGCCCTCGCCGAGGGCCACCACCCCGCGTTCAAGGACCCCCAGGAGCCGCGGGTCGCGGCCGCCCTGGCCGCGGTCCGCCGGCGCGGCGAGGAGGCCCAGCGCGCCGCCACCGCCGGCGACCTCACCGTGCTGGTCGGCTACGACCTGCGCTTCTGGCGGGAGCTGTCCGCACTGTTCGGCAACCCCTACCTCGGGGACTTCCTGCACCGGCTGCGCGTGCAGTCCTGGGTGTGCGCGGTGCAGCAGCTGCGCCGGCTGCCCGATCTACGCGGGTATCTGTGGTCCCGGCACACCGAGTTGGTCGACGCGCTGTCCCGGCGGGACACCGAGGCCGCCCGGGGGATCGTCGCCGCGTACAACACACACTCCCTCGCCCTCATCGAGCGTCTGTCGGAGAACGGATGACCGCGCCCCCGGAGACCGTCGACCTGTCCGTGGTCATCCCCGCGTACAACGAGGAGGGCCGGCTCGGCCCGACGCTCGACGCCGTCACCCGCTACCTCGCCGACAACGAGAACCGCTTCGGCTCCTGGGAAGTGATCGTCTCCGACGACGGTTCCACCGACGGGACCCGCGAGGTCGCCGCCTTAGGGCATCCGCACGTCCGTCTGGTCACCGCCGACCGCAACCGCGGCAAGGGCAACGCCCTGCGCCTCGGGGTCGCCGCCAGCGGCGGCCGCCGGGTACTGGTGACCGACGCCGATCTCGCGGCCCCGATCGAGGAGCTGGAGCGGCTCGACAAGGCGCTCAGCGAGGGCAACGCGGCGGCGATCGGCTCGCGCGCGGTGGCGGGCGCGGAGATATCCGACCACCAGCACCGGCTGCGCGAGCTGCTCGGCCGCGCCGGGAACCTGCTGATACGGGCCACCGCGGTGCCCGGCATCAAGGACACCCAGTGCGGTTTCAAGCTGTTCGACGGCGACCGGGCCCGCGAGGCCTTCGCCGACTCCCGCCTCGACGGCTGGGGCATCGACGTCGAGGTCCTCCAGCATCTGCACCGGGACGGCGGGTCCATCGCCGAGGTGCCGGTCCGCTGGAGCCACCAGCCCGGCTCCAAGGTCGGCCCGCTCGCCTACCCGAAGGTCCTCGCGGACCTGGCCCGCCTCCGGCTGCGCCGCCTGCGCCCGGCCGACCTCCTGGTCACGGTCCTCTTCCTGGCCCTGTCGATCGCCCTCTACTCGGGCCGCTTCTTCGACCCGGACCACCGCTATCTCACCGACTCCCTCCAGGACCAGAACCAGTGGGAGTGGTTCTTCGCGGTGACCGCGGACAACCTCGCGCACTTCCGCAACCCGCTCTTCTCCGACTTCCAGAACTTCCCCGACGGCGTCAACCTGATGGCCAACACGGTCATGCTGGGCGTCTCCGTCCCCTTCGCCCCGCTCACGCTGCTGGCCGGACCGGCCGTCTCGCTCTCCGTCTGCATGGCGCTGGGCCTGACCGCGACCGCCGTCGCCTGGTACTGGCTGCTCGTGAAGCGGGTGGTACGGCACCGGGGTGCCGCCTTCCTCGGCGCGGCCCTCGCGGCCTTCGCGCCGCCGATGGTCAGCCACGCCAACGCGCACCCCAACTTCGTGATCCTGTTCATGATCCCGCTGATCATCGACCGCGCCCTGCGTCTGGCCACGGGCGCCCGGGTCCGGCGGGACGGGATCGTGCTCGGCCTGATGGCCGCCTACCAGATCTTCCTGGGCGAGGAGCCGTTCCTGCTGGCGGCGCTGGGCATGGCCCTGTTCGCCGCCGCCTACGCGGCCGTACGACCGCAGGTGGCGAAGGAGTCCTGGCGCCCGCTGGGCAAGGGCCTGCTGATCGCGGGCGCGGTCTGCCTCCCGGTGGTCGCCTTCCCGCTCTACTGGCAGTTCACCGGGCCGCAGAGCTACCACAGCGTCCTGCACGGCGACAACGCCGGAAACAGCCCGCTCTCGCTCCTCGCCTTCTCCGAGCGCTCGCTGCTCTTCGGGGACGCGGGCCGCGCCAACGAGCTCGCCCTCAACCCCACCGAGCAGAACGCGTTCTACGGCTGGCCGCTGGTCCTGCTCGCCTTCGGGATCGTCGTACGGCTGTGGGAGCGGCCGCTGGTCAAGGCGCTGGCGTTCACCTCCGTGGCCGCGGCCGTCCTGTCGCTGGGCCCGAAGATCCGCATCCCGCTGACCGACACGGTGTATCCCGGCCCCTGGGCGCTGGTGGGGAAGCTGCCGCTCTTCGAGTCGGTGATCGAGGGCCGGGTGGCGATGATCTGCGCCCCGGTGCTGGGCGTGCTGCTCGCGCTCGCGATCGGGAAGGTGCTGGCCACCCGTCGTGCCGGCACCCAGTACCTCGGCCTGCTCGCCATCGCGCTCGCGCTGCTCCCGATCGTCCCCGCCCCTCTCAAGTCCGACCAGCGGACGGCGGTGCCGGAGTTCATCGCGAGCGGGATGTGGAAGTCGTACGTAGGAAAGGGCGAGTCCCTCGTCCCGGTCCCGCTCCCCGATCCCGGGTACGCGGAGGCGCTGCACTGGCAGACGGCGGCGGACCTCGGCTTCAAGCTTCCCGGCGGATACTTCAACGGCCCCTACGGCGACGACCGCATCGGTATCTACGGTGCCGTCCCGCGCTTCACCTCCAGCATGCTGCGGGACGTCCGCTACAGCGGGAAGGTGCCGGTGATCGGCAAGAACTGGCGGGCGCAGGCGGCGAAGGACTTCGCGTACTGGAAGGCGGGCGTCCTGGTGGTCGCCCCGCAGCCCAACGACGACAAGCTGCGGCAGGCGGTCCAGGCTCTGACCGGAAAACCCGGTAAGTGGACGGGTGGGGTCTGGGTATGGGACCTGCACGGGGGGAGCTGACCGGCGCCGCACCGATTACTCTTCCCTGACCACCTAGCTGAACACTTGCTGTGAACGCGCTGATACGAGGAGCCCTCTTTGGCCTGTGACCTCTGGCTGGTACCGCTCGTCGACGTGTTGTGCCACACGCCCGACAACCCGTTCGCCGAGGAACTCGCGCAATACAACAAGGTGCTCGCCGAGGCCGGGCTGCCGCCGGTGCCGGTGTACCAGTACATGCCGGGCCTGTCCGGCGAGGTCGCCCCGGTGGCCGGCTTCGACTACGACGCCCTCCACTTCCTGCGCCGCGTGTACCTGCTCCAGGTCTGCGGTCTGCCGGTGACCCCGGTCGACGACCTGGGCGGCGACTACGAGCAGCTCCTGGAGATGTTCGAAGCGACGGCCCAGCAGTCCCACCTCGTCTGGCACTACGACCACGCGGGCGCCTACGTCCCGGTCGACTTCCCGAACCCGCTCTCCAGCGACGAACTCCTCGCGAGCGGCGGCCCCCTGGGCTCCTCCCAGTCGCTGCTGCGCGAGCTGGAGTACGTAGCCCCGTCGATCGGCATCGACCCGGCGAACCCCCCGGCGGCCCCGCAGGCCCCCTCCGCCCCGACCGACCTGGAGGAACCGGCGGTCCCGGCCCCCTACGACCCGAGCCCCTTCGCCCGCGAACGCCACGTCTGGCTGGGCCTGCACGCGGCGGCGACGCGGAGCCTGGCGCAGGGGTCGATGATCGTCTTCAGCTGACGGGCGGGGCGCCGATGGAGAGACGCCCCGGCCGGAGTGCGGTTACCGCTGGTGCGGCAGCCTGATCGTGCGGACGAGGGGCATGTCGGCGTAGAGGTCGGGGTCGACGGTCACCACATGACGCCCGTCGGGCCAGTCGACCGTCGGCCGGGACAGATGGACCGCGTGCCCGAGCCGCCACTCCACGCCGTCACGCAGCAGCGCGCCGACCGTGGAGGCACCGGCGAAATCCAACTCCACGATCTCGACGGCCGGAAGCGCGCCGATGTGCTCCGCGACGCCCTTGCGCATGCCGTCGGCGGCGGCCAGGCAGAGTGCGGGGACGTAGACGTGCCGGGTGGGTCCGTGCTCCGTGTTCGCCACGAAGTGGGAAGCCAGCGAGTTCCCCGAGCCGAGCGCCAGCAGGGCGGACTCGTCGAAGACGACACCGGTGGAACCGGCCCTCATGGCACTCACAGGCTGTCCACGGGCCGGCCGGCCTCAAGGTCCTGCCAGACCTTCTCCACCCGGTCATGCTCCTCGTCGGTGAACGTCACGCCGAAGTGCGTCTCGCAGTACGCCCTCGTCTCCTCGTACCGCTTGCGCAGTTCCTCCTGCGTGGGCGTGGCCCCCGCGAGCTCGGCGATCAGATCGCGCATGGTCATCCCCCGCTCCCGGGCGAGCACCATGAGGCGGTCACGGACAGCGGGGTCGACCTTGACGGTGGTGTCAGCCATGATGCAAGTATACCTCCGGTATACCGTCTCGGGCCTTTCGAGCAACACGGTCATGGATGTTCCTTTCTCTGGTTGCTACGCCGCCACCGGGTGAACTTTCTGCATTTCACCCGCCGGTGTCGCGGATTCGTACGGCCTCTCGAACACCTCGCAGGTCGTCGAGTACTGCCGTGTCACCGGATCCCGCCGTACCACCCGCCGTAGATAACCCCGTTCCTCCAGCTCACGCAGGGAGGCGACGACCGTCATGCACCCCTCCCGGCGCCGCGCCGCGAGCATGCGTTCCGTGATCCACGAACCGCTCGGAAGACTCAAGAGGTACGCCAGTACGCCCGCCGCCGCCCAGGACAGACGGCGGTCCCCGAAACGGGAATTGGCGAGGGCTGCGAAGGCGCGCAGGGGCGCCGTACGATGAACGCGCATCCGGAGGGCTCACTCCCGGTGTCGAGCCCCCGGGTGTTGGCGCACCGCGGGGGCAATCTTGTTGATCGTGACTCTAAGGCCACGCAAAGTGGCGAGCGCAAGCCGGAACGCCCTTTTCCTGGGCTTTAGTTCACACATTTCACTCCGGCGAGTGAAACGCGGAAAGCAGAAGGGGCCTCACGAAGAGGCCCCTTCCGTTTTCCCTGCTTGCCCTGCGACTACAGGGTGTTCTAGAAGACCGGCGTCCCGCCCTGCGTCAGCTTCCAGTTGGCCGCCGCGAACGTCGACGGGTCGATGGTGCCCTTCGCCGTGGCGTAGGCGACCATCAGGTCGCGGACCTGGTTGGTGGAGCTGTAGGCGATCTCCGCGGCGGCGATGTGCGGGTAGCCGGAGCCGCCGTTGGCGCGGTAGTTGTTGACGGCGACGACGAAGACCTGGTCGTCGGCGACCGCGGTGCCGTTGTAGGTGAGGTTCTTGATGCGCGAGCCCTCGGCCGCCGCGATGTCGATCTCGTAGTCGACGCCGGCCGCCATGTCGTACATGTAGTCCCAGAAGCTGTTGGCGTTGGTGAGGGTCGCGGTGTCGACCGCCGTGCCGGACGGGACCTGGTGGTAGTACTTCGCCGCGAACTCCAGGTAGTCCTTGAGCTGGGCGCCGGTGAGCTTCTTGCCGTACAGGGTGTTCTCGTAGACGTACAGGCCCGCGACGTCGCGGATGGTGACGTCACCGGCCGGGATGGTGGCCGTGCGGCTGAAGCACGCGGCCACCGAGATCAGCGGGAGGGCGGCGTCCGCCGCCGACAGGCCCGCCTTCACCGCGTCCATCTGGACCTGCTGGATGAAGTCGATGGCGGGGACGTCCTTCCAGCAGGCCTCCGCCGTCGACATCGCCACGGTGCTGGTGCCGATCGCGGTGTTGACGTACTTGACCACCAACTCGTGGTCGGCGGTGAGGAGTTCGGTGATCCGCGGGTCCTCCGCGACCGTGTTGCTGTTCAGGGTGGTGGCGGTCTTCTTGGTGACCTTCCAGGAGTGGTTCACCAGCTCCAGTTCGAAGTCGAAGACGGAGAGACGGTAGCCGTAGCAGTACGGCTCGGAGAGGAGGACGTCCTCGCCGGTCTCCGCGTTCTTCACCGTGTACGTCGGGACGTCGACGTGGGTGTGGCCGACGAGGATCGCGTCGATGCCGGGGACCTGCTCGGCGACCAGGTTCGACGCGTTCTCCACGTAGGGGAGTTCGTCGCCCCACGACGTCGAGCCGTCCAGGCCCGAGTGGTCGGTGAGGAAGACGACGTCACAGCCGAGGGCGCGCAGCCGCGGGACGTACTTCTTCGCCTGCTCGACCAGGCCGGTGAAGGCCATCTTCCCGGAGACGTTGTCCTTGTCCCACAGGGCGATGCCCGGGTTGGTGAGGCCGAGGATGCCGACCTTGATGTCCGGGCCGTGCGGGACCTTGATGTGCTTGACGGTGTAGGGCCGGAAGGCGGGCTGCAGCGTCTTGGCGTCCAGGGCGTTGGCGCCGAGCAGCGGGAAGTCGCACTGCTTCTCGAAGGTGCGGACGACCTCGATGCCGTAGTTGAACTCGTGGTTGCCGAGGGCGGCCGCGTCGTAGCGCATCTCGTTCATGGCGATCGCCATGGGGTGCTTGGGGCCGCGCTTGCCGTTCTTGCCGGTGATGGGGTCGACGCTCGCGTAGTAGGAGGCGAGGGAGGTGCCCTGGATGATGTCGCCGGCGTCGACGAGGAGGACCCGGCCCTCGCCCTTCTCCTTGCGCAGGTTCTTCACCAGGGTGGCGATGCGCGCGATGCCGTAGGTGTTGCCCTTGGCGTCGACCGGCGCCGCGTTGGTGTAGTAGTCCCAGTTGAAGACGTGGCTGTGCAGGTCGGTGGTGCCCAGGATGGAGAAGCTCCAGGTCTTGGGGGCCTTCGGCGGCTTGCCGTGGCCGTGCCCGGACTCGGCGGCCTGGGCGCTGCCGGCACCGACGGTTCCCGCGACGGCCACGGCCGCTCCGGTGACGGCCGACTTCTGCACGAACTCACGGCGGTTCATGGGATTGACGGGCATTGAGGCTCCTGGGAGGGCGGTGAGGACGGGCGGGCGTACGGGGCGGTGGGCTACCCGCGTAGATGCTTGCCGTACGCCGTGCCCGCGCGAAACCAGGAACAGGTCATGGCCGGGTCAACAAAGAGGAATGTGCGGATGGTTGAGCGCCGCGCCCACCCCTGCGTCCGCGCGGCGATCACGCCCCGACCATCGCCTCGGACACGGACCACGACTCGGGGCGGGGCGGGGCGTGATAAGCGTCAGGTCGAGGCACCGGAGCGCACGGCCATCCCGCCGTCCGCGAACCGGATGCGGTGAACCGCCGGGGCGATCGCGCCGAATCGGCACGGCCACCCCCGGCGGTCCCGCGCCGGACGCCCGGTCGCGGAGCGGGACGAGAAGACCGCATGCACCACGGCCACCCCTGGGGGCGGTCAGTGTGTGGCGCGGGTGGTGATGGCTTCGCTGATCTGCGCGAGGGCCTGCTGCTGCTCGGCGGTGAGCGCGTCGAACACCAGATGCCGCACCGCGGCGACGTGGCCGGGTGCGGCGTCCTCGAGCTTCTGCCGCCCCTTGTCGGTGAGCCGGGCCAGGCTGCTGCGTCTGTCGGTCGGGCACTTGGTGCGCTGCACCCAGCCGGACTTCTCCAGCCACGTCATCGCGTGGGACAGCCGACTCTGCGACCAGCCCAGACTCAGGGCGAGGTCGCTCATGCGCGGCGCTTCCTCCTCACCCTCCGACAGGGTCACGAGGACCACGTAGCCGGCGAGCGTGATCTGCGCGTCGCGCTGCAACTGGCGCTCCAGCTGTTCATCGACCGTCCGAATCAGCGCGGTGAGTGCGCGCCAGGTGCTCTGTTCCTGGTCGGTGAGCCATTGCGGTTCGGGCATGCGGCCATCATACCCTCGGTACTTGACCCCTCAACTAAGCTGTGTCTACAGTTCAGTTGAGGCCTCAAGCAAGTGTTTGTCGGATAGCTCCGCACAACCGCAGAGGCATCGCAGCCCGCCATGCCCCAGCGGATCGAAACAACCAAGGAGTAGAGACGATGAACCGCACGTACCTCACCGCCCTCGCCGTCGTCGCCACCGCAGGCGCCGCGATCGCCCTCGTGCCCACGCTGGCCAGCGCCTCCGCGCCGAACGCGGCACCCGCGTCCTCTTCCCGGAGCTCCTCCACGGCGCTGGGCACGACACACTTCCTCACCCTCGCCGCCGCCGAGAAGGCGTCCGACGCCGCGCTGAACTCATGCCGGGCGAAGGGCTATCCCGTCTCGGTCACCGTTGTCGACCGTGACGGCATCACCATCACCCAGCAGCGGGCCGACACCGCCACCGGCGCCACCGTGCAGGTGAGCCTCGGCAAGGCCGTCGCCTCCGCCGGTTTCCAGATACCCACCTCCACGCTCCAGGAGGCCGCGAAGACCAACCCCGGAGCGGTCTCCATCCCGGGCTTCAACATCCTCCCCGGGGGTCTGCCGATCTCCCTCGACGGCAGCGTCGTCGCCGGCATAGGCGTCTCCGGAGCCCCCAGCGGCGACATCGACGCCTCTTGCGCCACGGACGGCATCAAGGCCATCTCCTGACACACCGACAGCGCGGACGCCGCCCGACCCGAAACCGGCCGGGCGGCGTCCGCGCGTGGCGTCGCACCCGGCGACACCGCCTCCGCATGCCCGCAGGCGCCGCCGGCAGGCTTTCAGACGCCTTCTGACGACCTCGTGCGCGGATGCCCGATCAGTGCCCTATCCGGCCGCGGCTTCTTCTCCGTGCTCACGGCGATGCCGTGCCCGACGGCCGTTCTCGAACAGTGCGGCCAATTTTCCCGCGGCCATGAAAACAAGCACCCCGGCCCCGCCGCCGAGGAAGTTCAGCGTAAAGTCGTCGAGATCGGCGACCCGCCCTCCCCCAGCGACCAGCTGAGAAAACTCGATCGCGAAGCTGAATGCCGCGCAAGCGCACAGGGTGACCCACAGCTTGACCGCGGGCCAAGAGAACTTGATCAGTGAGGGGAACGGGGCGAACATCAGGAAGTTCGCCAGGGCTTCCCTGACGATCATGTCTTTTTCCATGTTGCCCAGATTCTTGGCCCCGGCGAAGAAGTACGCAAGCGAACCCCATTCCAGTTGTCCGCTTCCGCCCGCGTCGTAGCTCACCGAAAAAGTGGCGACGAGGACAAGCAGGAAGTAGGCCGCGAGAGCCGCGCGACCGGCCGCACTTACGCTTCCCTGATGCCGTTGCGCCACGACGACAAAAGCCGCCACCACAAAGGGGGCGACGAGCAGTGCCAACGCCGTCGTTGCGGGGGTGACCAAATAGACAGTCTGCCACAAGGACATGAAGACCCCGGAATCGAAAAGGTGATGTACGGCGGGCGGTGCCAGGCTAACACCAGGCACCGCCCGCCCACTTCACGCTAGGGACACACCCACTTGGTGACGTACTCGTCGCTGTTGTGCTTCATGTTTCCCCTGATGCAGCTGTCGCTCTGCTTCACGGGCTTCCGTCCGTACTTGACGTCCTTGCCGGCCGCGACGGAAAGCAGCGGGGAATCGTACTGGGCGCTGTCCACATATCCGTTGCTGAACTTTTCCTGCCAGCCGAGCCGGACCTTGATGCTCCCGTCCCCAGAATGCCGGAAGTACGACGTCACCCATTTCCCGTCGACCTTCCTGATGCACAGCTGACCATTGTCCAGGTCGCCGCACCCATCGGGTGTCGCCGACGCCTGCGGAGCAAAAGCCAGACTTGCGAAAAGGAACACAGAAAGGGTCGTCAGAACTTTCAGTTTCTTCATGTCTCTCTCCATTGTCAATCTTACGGACAGAGACCACGTTCCCCGTATGGAGGATGCCTGAAAGGCAGGCAAGCGCGGATTCGAACAGTGCAAGAAATGCAAGATATTGCCCCGTGTGCGGCCTGTACGGCACGCTTGTTACGTATCCCCCTACAGTGATGCGTGGTCAGTGCATCGCTGCGCATAAGATCATTAGTCGTCGTTGGGCGTCAAGTCGCGGGTCGTCGTCGAATGCAACGGCGGCCGGCGGTATCCGCCGGCCGCCGTTGTTCGACTGACTGCCTGACTACAGGAACGAGTTGATCTCGATCGTCTCGTCCCGGCCCGGGCCCACGCCGATCGCGGAGATCGGGGCGCCGGACATCTCCTCCAGCGCCTTGACGTAGTTCTGGGCGTTCTTCGGGAGGTCCGAGAAGGACTTCGCCTTGGTGATGTCCTCGGACCAGCCGGGCAGGGTCTCGTAGACCGGCTTCGCGTGGTGGAAGTCGGTCTGCGAGTACGGCAGCTCCTCGACGCGCTTGCCGTCGATCTCGTAGGCGACACAGACCGGGATCTGCTCCCAGCCGGTGAGGACGTCGAGCTTGGTCAGGAAGAAGTCGGTCAGGCCGTTCACGCGGGTCGCGTAGCGGGCGATCACCGCGTCGAACCAGCCGCAGCGGCGGTCCCGGCCGGTGGTGACACCCCGCTCGCCGCCGATCCGGCGCAGCGCCTCGCCGTCCGCGTCGAACAGCTCGGTCGGGAACGGGCCGGCGCCGACGCGGGTCGTGTAGGCCTTGAGGATGCCGATGACCCGGCTGATCTTCGTCGGGCCGACACCGGAGCCGGTGCAGGCACCGCCCGCGGTGGGGTTGCTGGACGTGACGAAGGGATAGGTCCCGTGGTCGATGTCCAGGAGCGTGCCCTGGCCGCCCTCGAAGAGGACGACCTTGTTCTCCTCCAGGGCCCGGTTGAGGACCAGGACCGTGTCGGCGACGTACGGGGCGAGCTTGTCCGCGTACGTCAGCAGCTCCTCGACGACCTGCTCGATGGCGATCGCGCGCCGGTTGTAGAGCTTGGTGAGGACCTGGTTCTTGACGTCGAGGGCCGCCTCGACCTTCTGGGTCAGGATCGACTCGTCGTACAGGTCCTGGACCCGGATGCCGACGCGGTTGATCTTGTCCGCGTACGTCGGCCCGATGCCGCGCCCGGTCGTGCCGATCTTCCGCTTACCGAGGAAGCGTTCCGTCACCTTGTCGACGGTGACGTTGTACGGCGTGATGATGTGTGCGTTTCCGCTGATCAGGAGCTTGGACGTGTCGACGCCACGCTCGTTCAGACCGCTCAGCTCGGAGAGCAGGACCGAGGGGTCGACGACGACTCCGTTGCCGATGACCGGAACACACGTGGGCGAGAGGATTCCGGAAGGGAGGAGGTGGAGCGCATACTTCTGGTCGCCGACGACGACCGTGTGGCCGGCGTTGTTGCCACCCTGGTAACGCACCACGTAGTCGACGGAGCCGCCTAGCAGATCCGTCGCCTTTCCCTTGCCTTCGTCACCCCACTGAGCACCGAGCAGCACAAGTGCGGGCACGCGCGTACACCCCTTCCGGGCGGGGCATGTCCAAGGTCAGGGGCGTACGCGTAAGGTTCGGCGCCGCGTACCACCGCGACCGTCGTTGGCCGCAAAACCGTTGGACCGGATGCCCCGGAATAGACGAAGCCCCTGGCGCAATAGCGCAAGGGGCTCTTGCACAGTGATGCTACCCGAGGAAGCGAGGCACGACCGAGGTGGCGACATTCGCGACGTCCGATCAGCTGCTGGTGATCATCGATCCGGCGGCACTGCAGACGGACGGTGAGTCCGTCCGGATCGCGAAAGACGTGCTCAGCGCGGGTGCGACCACGAAGGTGTGCCTGCCGGACGGGCCCGAGGAATTCGCCCGGGTCCTTTCCCGCAGGGGGTCGCGGCGGCCGGTGGTGGTGGGCGACGACGGCGCGCTGATCCGTGCGGTGACCTTGCTGCACCGGCAGCGGGAGCTGGCCGGATGTGTGCTGTCCGTGGTCCCGGTGGGAGGCGCGCTGGGCGTCGCGCACGCGCTGGGGGTGCCCACCGGTGCGGTGGCTGCGGCACGGGCCGTCCTGGACGGGGTGGAGCGGCGCCTGGACCTGCTGGTCGACGACAGCGACGGGGTGGTGCTCGGCGCGCTGCGGATCCCGCCGCTGGCGGCGGTACCAGAGGCCGCGGAGCCGGTCACGGCCAAGGGGTGGCTGCGGCCGTACCAGACCCTCGTACGGTCCCTGTCCGCCCGCCCGGCCCAGACCGTGCCCCGCCTGGGGCCCGCGCGGCTGCGGGTCGAGGTCGACGGGCGGACGGTGGTGGACCTGGACCAGCCGGTGGAGGGGATCTCGGTGACGCCCGGCGGCCGCGACGGGCTGGCCGAGGTGGAGGTACGGCCGCTGTCGGTGGGCGCGGAGGCCACGCCGGTACGGGCCGCCGGGCGGACGGTGACGGTGACGGGCGCGGACTTCCGCTACCGGGCCGACGTGGCGGTGGCGGGTCCGGTACGGCGGCGGACCTGGCGGGTGGTGGAGGGGGCCTGGGGGCTTACGGTGCCGGGGACCCTGCCGGGGACCCCATAGCAGCAGGCTCGGCGGCGCCGGGGGCTGATGCGGACTCGTCCTTCAGCGTCACGCCCGTGCACCCCAGCTCCCGCGCCCGCCCCATCAGCGTCGCCAGCTTCCCGGCCGCCGCCTCGTACGTCAGGCCCAGCGGCGGCCGGATGTTGCTCAGGCAGTTGCGGTCGGCGTCCGTCGTGACGCCCGGGACCGGCCGGTACGTCAGGTACGCGCCCAGGGAGTCCGCCGCCGACATGCCGGGGCGTTCGCCGATCAGGACGACCACCAGGGCGGTGCCCATCGTGTGGGCGATGTCGTCGCCGAGGGCCACCCGGGCCTGTTCGGCCAGGACGACCGGGGCGACGCGCCAGTCGGGCAGGCGGGTCGCCGTGGCCCGGACCACCGCCGCCGCGTGCTCGTGCACCGCCCGGCTGGACAGCCCGTCGGCGACCACGAAGACGACGTCCCAGTCACCGGCCGGCAGGTGCGCCCGGTCCGTGGGGTGCAGGCGGCGGCCCAGGTCGGGGCGCTGGAGGTAGGTCAGCCGGTCGTCGGCCGCACTGCGGACCCGTGCCGTCGGCAGCCCCGCCAGGCCCGCCGCCACCGCGTCCGGGTCGAACGGCGAGTGCACCGCGTCCCGGGCGGCCGCGTGCGCGGCCTGGAGGCCCAGCCGGTGGTGGGTGGGGAGGGCGGAGCCGGAGCGGCCGAGGCCGATCCTGGCCTGGGTGTGGCGGCGCAGCAGCGGCCACAGGTCGTCGGGACCGACGGTGGTCCCCTCGGGCACGTCGGCCACTTCGGTCGTGCCGGACACCTCGGCCATGCCGGTCATCTCGATCACGCCGGTCGCCTCGGTCACCTCGGTCATGTCGGCTACCTCGGCCGTGTCGGTCGTGTCGGTCATGCGGCCAGTTCCCTTCCGATCGCCGTCAGCGGATGGCCGCTGACCTCGCGCAGGCCGCCGTCCCCGTCCAGCAGCCCGATCGACTCCAGCCACGCCTCGAACTCCGGCGCCGGGCGCAGGCCGAGCACCTCCCGCAGGTAGAGCGCGTCGTGGTAGGAGGCGGACTGGTAGTTGAGCATGATGTCGTCGCCGCCCGGTGTGCAGATCACGAAGGAGGCGCCCGCGACGGCGAGCATGGTCAGCATGGTGGCGATGTCGTCGTCGTCCGCGTCGGCGTGGTTCGTGTAGCAGATGTCCAGGCCCATGGGCAGGCCGAGGAGCTTGCCGCAGAAGTGGTCCTCCAGGGCGGCCCGCAGGATCTGGCGGCCGTCGTAGAGGTACTCCGGGCCGATGAAGCCGACGACCGTGTTCACCAGGAGGGGCCGGTAGCGGCGGGCCACGGCGTACGCCCTCGCCTCCACCGTCTGCTGGTCCACGCCGTGGTGCGCGTCCGCCGACAGGGCGCTGCCCTGCCCGGTCTCGAAGTACATGACGTGGTCGCCGACCGTGCCCCGCCGCAGCCCGCGGGCCGCCTCGTACGCCTCGTCGAGCAGGCCGAGGGTGACGCCGAAGGAGGCGTTCGCCGCCTGCGTACCGGCGATGGACTGGAAGACGAGGTCGACCGGGGCGCCGCGCTCCATCAGGTCCACGCTCGTCGTGACATGGCACAGGACGCAGGACTGGGTGGGGATGGCGTAGCGGCCGATCACGCCGTCCAGGAGTTCCAGCAGGTCCCGTACCGCCTTCGGGCTGTCCGTCGCCGGGTTGATGCCGATCACCGCGTCGCCGGAGCCGAGGAGGAGGCCGTCGAGGAGGGCGGCCGCCACGCCCGCCGGGTCGTCGGTGGGGTGGTTCGGCTGGAGGCGGGTGGCCAGGCGGCCCGGCAGGCCGATCGTCGAGCGGAAGGCGGTGACCACCCGCACCTTGCGGGCGACGGACACCAGGTCGGCGTTGCCCATCAGCTTGGACACGGCGGCGGCCATCTCCGGGGTGAGTCCGGGCGCCACCGCGGCCAGGGATCCGGTGTCCGCGGCCAGCAGCCACTCCCGGAACTCGCCGACCGTCAGCCCGGCCACCGGCGCGAACGCCACCGGGTCGTGGGTGTCGAGGATCAGCCGGGTCACGTCGTCGGTCTCGTACGGGATCACCGGCTCGGTCAGGAAGGTGGTGAGCGGCACCTCCGCGAGCGCCCAGCGGGCGGCGACCCGCTCCCGGGCGCTCGCGGCGGCGAGGCCGGCCAGCCGGTCGCCGGAGCGTTCCGGGCTCGCGGCGGCCAGCAGGCGGGCCAGGGAGTCGAAGCGGTGGCGTTCGCCGCCGAGGGTGGCCGTGTACGTGCTCATGGCGGCGACCGTACGAGGAGGGTGTTGCCGACAGATTGCGTCAGATTTCTAAAGGTCTGGTTGACAAACATTTAACGCCCCGAGACCCTCTACCGACTCATTCGGGCTTCAGAGTTCCGGTCCAGTACAGCCAGCGAGCAGCAGGAGAGGGGCCACCCCGATGGCAGTGGACGAGGGAGTCGCCCCGGCGGCGAAGACAGACGCGGACAGCACGGTCCACCGGCTGAAGCCCAACGCGATCGGCCTGCTCGGGGTGGTCTTCATGGCCGTCGCGACCGCCGCGCCGATCACCGCGATGACCGGCAACGTGCCCTTCATGGTGTCGTCGGGCAACGGCATCGGCGCTCCGGCGAGCTATCTCGTCGCAATGGTCGTCCTGGCAATCTTTTCCGTCGGTTTCACGTCGATGGCGAAGCACATCACGTCGACGGGCGCCTTCTACGGCTTCATCTCCTACGGTCTCGGCCGCACGGCGGGCCTGGCGTCGGGGCTGCTCGCCACCTTCGCCTACGCCGTGTTCGAGCCGGCGCTGATCGGCATCTTCTCGGTCTTCGCCAACACGACCCTGAAGGACCAGACCGGACTCGACGTCCCGTGGTGGGCGTTCGCGATCCTGATGCTCGCCATCAACGCGACCGGCACCTGGTTCGGCGTCAGCGTCGCCGAGAAGCTCCTCGTCGTACTGCTCGGCACCGAGGTGACGGTCCTCGCGGCGATGGCGATCTCGGTCGCCCTGCACGGCGGCGGCCCGCACGGCTTCACCTTCGGCCCGGTCAACCCGGTCAACGCCTTCAAGGGCACGTCCGCGGGGCTCGGCCTCTTCTTCGCCTTCTGGTCGTGGGTCGGCTTCGAGTCGACGGCGATGTACGGCGAGGAGTCCCGCGACCCGAAGAAGATCATCCCCAAGGCGACGATGATCTCGGTCCTCGGCGTCGGTGTCTTCTACGTCTTCGTCTCCTGGATGGCCATCATCGGCAACGGCGAGACGGAGGCCGTCAAGGCCGCCTCCTCCGCCAACCCCCTCGCCCTCTTCTTCAACCCGACCGAGCAGTACGTCGGCCACTGGGCGGTCGTCCTCATGCAGTGGCTGATGGTCACCGGCTCGCTCGCCTGCGGCATGGCCTTCCACAACTGCGCCGCCCGCTACATGTACGCGCTGGGCCGCGAAGGGGTCCTCCCCTCGCTCCAGAACACCATCGGCCGCACCCACGCCCGGCACGGCTCCCCGCACATCGCGGGCCTGGTCCAGACGGTGATCTCCGCCGTCCTGATCGGGGCGTTCTGGGCCGCGGGCAAGGACCCGTACAACGCCCTCTACGTCCTGCTGGCCATCCTCGGCACGATGGCGATCCTGGTCGTGCAGGCCGTGTGCTCGTTCGCGGTGCTGGTGTACTTCCGCAAGCACCACCCCGAGAGCCGGCACTGGTTCAGGACCTTCACCGCCCCGCTCGTCGGCGGCATCGCGATGCTCGCCGTGGTCGTGCTGCTGGTGTCCAACATGGGCGTCGCGGCGGGCACGGAGTCCGGCTCGCTGCTGCTGAAGGCGACGCCGTGGCTGGTGGCACTGGTCGCCGGGACCGGCGTCGGCTACGCGCAGTACCTCAAGCGCAGGTCACCGGAGCGGTACGCGCTGCTGGGGCGGACGGTGCTGGAGGAGACCAGGGAGCGGTAGGGAGCGTATGTGTCCTGCGGTTCGTGGAAGCGGGGTGAAGGTCCCGCCGTCCGGGCAGACGCCCCGCGTCCACGTCCCTAAGGTGCATGCATGTCAGGTGGATTACGAGCGGGACGTACGGTCGCCGCATTAGCCGGACGTACGGTCGCCGCATCGGCCGCCTGTGTCGTCCTCGTCGTCACCCCCGGGACCGCGAGCGCGGCACCCGCTCCCCGCACCTTCCAGTACACCTGCGCGTTCGGCGCCATCAGCGGCCAGCCGATGACGGCGTCGGTCGTGTGGGACGACTCGGACACCCACGTGGTCGGCCGGCCCACCCCCCGGCTGCCGATGACCGCGTCGGCGACGGTCGGGGCGCTCATCCCGCAGACGCTGCGGGTGGCCGGCGCGACGAGCATCGAGGGCACGGCGAAGGTGACCGCCGTGGTGGCCGCGCCGCAGGGGAACGTCCCCGTCACCGTACCGATGGACGTGCCCGTGACCCAGATCCCGTCCTCCGGGTCCATGACGGTCCCGGCGAACGGGACCGCGCCGTCGCTGACGTTCACCGAGGCGGGCACCGCGGACATCGTCGTCGGCGCGATCGACATGAGCATCACGCCGAGGCAGGCGGACGGCAGCAAGACCCTGCTGGGCACGGTGAACGCGTCGTGCAGCGCGGACTCGGGGCAGGACAAGGTTCTGTCGTCGTTCCGGATCCTGCCCAGGACGCAGCGGCAGCCGTCGCCCACGGCGTCGGGGGCGGGGGCAGGGGGCGGGGACCGTGGCTCCGGATCGGGGTCGGGGTCCGGGGCCGGGTCCGGCTCGGCGGCGGAGGGTCAGGGGAGAGGTCAGGGGACCTCGGGGACTCATCCGGGCACCTCCCGCAGCCCCGACCCGACCGGCTCGGTCACCGCGAGCGGTACGGCGTCTGCGTCGGCGTCGGCCGCCTCCGGCGGTGCGCCAACCTTCGCCGCGCCCAAGGCCGACTCCGACCTGCACAGCAGCGCGCAGGACCGTACGGCTTTCCCGGTCCCGCTGCGCGCGGCGGCCGGCGTGCTGGTCGTGGCACTGGCCGCGGTGGGCAGCGCGGTGTGGTTCCGGCGGCGGGGTGACGATGGCTGAGGAGGCGCCGGGCGGGGAGGAGCAGGCACCGCACGTCATCAATGCGCAGCAGAGCGGCAGCGGAACGCAGGTCGTCGCCAAGTCCATCAACGTGGTGAACATCGGCACCGGCAGGCCGGCGCAGGACGAACTGGCCGCGAGCGTCCTGCTGCGCCGACGGGACGAGCAGGCGCAGCTCGGCATCCGGGACGGCCGACGGCTGCACGTCCGCTGGACGCCCCCTGACGACGGGGAGTTGGCGACGGAGGATCCGGAACTCGTCTGGGGAGACAGGACCAGGAAGAAGAACCTGACCGGCCGGCTGGACCAGATCGCCGAGGTCTACGAGCGGATCCCGACCGGCCGTCTGGTGGTGCTGGGCAAGGCCGGTTCGGGCAAGAGCGTGCTGGGCACGCAGTTCGTCCTGCAGTGGCTGGCGAAACGCCCCGCCGGTGCGGCCGTCGCGGAGATCTTCAGTCTCGGTTCGTGGAACCCCGGCGAGGTCGGGCTGACCCGCTGGCTGAGTGACCAGTTGAGCCGTGACCGGCCCTGGCTGGCCACCGTCCCCTCCGACGGGGGGATGACTCTGGCCGAGAGACTGGTGAGCGCGGAACTGATCCTGCCCGTCCTGGACGGATTCGACGAGATCCCCGAGGGCCTCCGCGACGACGCACGGGAGAAACTCTCCACCACATGGCTGCGGTACGTCCTCACCAGCCGCTACGACGAGTACAAGGAAGCGGTCGAGGGCACCACGGGGCTGGAGCGCGCCGCCGTCGTCGTGCTGGCCGACCTCCCCCCTGACGACTCGGTGACGTATCTGCGGCGCACCAGTCCCCAGGCCGCCAGATCCGGCTGGGACCCCGTGCTGGCCGACATGGACGCCAACCCCGACGGCCCGCTGCGCCAGGCGCTCTCCACACCGCTGATGGTCGCCCTGGCCGCGGCCGTCCACGGCGGGCGCGGCACCAGCGGCCCGGACGCGCTGCTGGACGCCGCGGAGTTCCCGACCCCGGACCGTCTTGAGCGGCACCTTCTCGCCGCGTTCCTCCCCTCGGTGTACCGGCGCCCGGCGCAGGCGCGGCGCGCACAACGCTGGCTCACCTACCTCGCCCACGACCTCAAGCAGCGCGAGACCCCGACCCCCAACCTGGCCTGGTGGGAACTGGGCACCACGCTGCCGCTGCGGCAGCGGACCGCCGTGATCGCGTTCCTCTCCGGGCTGTCCTTCGCCGTCGTCACCGCGATCGGCAACATCCCCGTCGACCTGGTCGCCACCTCGCACGGGCTCGGCTTCGCGGTCCGGCGCGGGCTGGTCGTCGGGTCCCTGCACGGGCTGCTGCTCGGAGTGGCGTTCGGCTTCATCTACCACCGGGCGAGCGGCAACGACCTGCTGAAACCGTCACCGATCGAGATCACGCTCCGCCGTGACGCCCAACGGCAGCTGGGGGAGAAGCTGTCGAGCAGAATCACCATCGGTTCACTGGTCGCTCTGGCGGGCGCGGTCGCCATCGTCGCCGTCGACCGCTCCGTCGTGCCCTGGCTCGGACTCGACGACGGGCTCGGCGGCGGGCTGGTGTCCGCGGCCCAGTTCCCGCTCATCGTGGGTCTCGGGACCGGGCTGGTGCTCGGCATCACGGCCTGGCTGGAGACGACGGTCGACGCGGACAAGTCCATGAGCTGCGTGGACCTGCTGCGGATGAACCGCAGGAACGTCCACGCCCACATCCTCGTCTGGGCACTCGTGTTCGGCTTCATCGCCTGGTTCGGGGGCAGCTTCACCGAGACCCCGCTCCGCAGCATCCAGCTGGGCCTCGTCTTCGGCATCGAGGGGGCGTTCGCCGGCGGCCTCGGGTACGGGCTCTGCCTGACCGCGTGGGGGCAGTGGGTCGCGCTGGCCCGTGTCTGGCTGCCGCTGACGGGCCGACTGCCCTGGCGGCTGGTCACGTTCCTGGAGGACGCGTGCGACCGAAGGGTGCTGAGGCGGGCGGGGGCGGTGTACCAGTTCCGGCACGGGCGGTTGCAGGAGCAGCTGACGGCACCCGACGAAGGACCCTGAGGGCGCTTCAGTCCCGCCCGAAGAGCTCGTCCCGGTGCACCCGCCACCGCTCCATCATCGCCGCGATCTCCCCGTCCACGAACTCGAAGAACGCGAGCGTCTCGGCCATCCGCCGCCCCGCCGGGGTGTCGGCGCCGAGGCTGCTCACGCCGTCCCGCAGCGCGCCCTCCCACCGCTTGATCACGGCCTCGCGGTTGGTGAGGGCCTCGTACCACTGGTTGCTGTGCACCCGGTACCGCTCCCGCCGGGAGCCCGGCTCCCGTTCGCGCGCGACCATGTGCTGCTGGGCCAGGTAGCGCACCCCGCCGGACACCGCCGCCGGACTGACCTGCAACTGCTCCCCCAGTTCCGCCGCGGTCAGGGTGCCCGAGTCGGAGGACAGCAGGGCCGCGAAGATCCGGGCCGGCATGCGCTGCATCCCGGCCTCCACCAGCTGCGCCGCGAAGCTCTCCACGAACTTCGAGACGGCCTCCTGATCGCGCCCCACCGCATCCGTAGTCATGGTCACCAGCCTATCGGGGCTTCACTCACTTTCTACGCTTCCTTAACTTCACAAGTTTCTGAAGACAGCGTACGTTCTGAACCATGACGAAGGCAATCACGGTCGCCGGGCTGCACAAGTCCTTCGGCCGCACCCAGGCCCTGGACGGCCTCGACCTGGACGTCGAGGCCGGCGAGGTGCACGGCTTCCTCGGCCCCAACGGCGCCGGGAAGTCCACGACCATCCGGGTCCTGCTCGGCCTGCTGCGCCCCGACTCCGGCGCCGCGCAGATCCTCGGCCGCGATCCCTGGAAGGACGCCGTGGCGGTGCACCGCCAGATCGCCTACGTCCCCGGAGACGTGACCCTGTGGCGCAACCTCTCGGGCGGCGAGGTCATCGACCTCTACGGCCGGTTGCGCGGCGGCCTCGATCCGCGTCGCCGGGCCGAGCTGCTCGACCGCTTCGAGCTGGACCCCACCAAGAAGGGCCGCACCTACTCCAAGGGCAACCGCCAGAAGGTCGCCCTGGTCGCCGCGTTCGCCTCGGACGTGGACCTGCTGATCCTGGACGAGCCGACCTCCGGCCTGGACCCCCTGATGGAGGAGGTCTTCCAGCGCTGCGTGGAGGAGGAGCGCGACCGAGGCCGGACGATCCTGCTCTCCTCCCACATCCTGAGCGAGGTCGAGGAACTCTGCGACCGCGTCAGCATCATCCGGGGCGGCCGTACCGTCGAGTCCGGTTCACTGGCCGACCTGCGCCATCTCACCCGCACCAGCGTGACCGCCGAACTCGCCGGACCCCCCAACGGGTTGGCCCGCCTCCCCGGCGTGCACGACCTCGACGTCCAGGGCCACCGCGTCCGCCTCCAGGTCGACTCCGACCACCTCACCGCCGTCCTGCGCTCGCTGACCGAGACCGGCGTACGCTCCCTGACCTCCACCCCGCCCACCCTGGAGGAACTCTTCCTGCGCCACTACCAGGACGAGGCGGCCGTCCGATGACCACGCTCACGGGCACCGGCACCCTGCTGCGCTTCGCGCTGCGCCGCGACCGCCTGACGACCCCGGTCTGGATCGCGGTGAACGCGCTGACGGTCCTCTCCATGCCGAACACCCTGAAGAACCTGTACGGCACGGAGTCCGAACGCGCCGATCTCGTCCGCCAGTTGGGGACCAACGCGTCCTTCCGGGCCCTGATCGGCCCGCTCTACGACACCTCGCTCGGCGGTCTGACGGCATGGCGGGTGGGCGTGTACGCCGGTGTCCTCGCGGCCGTGACCAGCCTGCTGATCGTCGTACGGCACACCCGTGAAGAGGAGGAGTCCGGCCGCGCGGAGCTGCTGGCCTCCGGCGCGGTGGGCCGCCGGGCGTCGCTGACGGCGGCCCTGCTGGCGGCGGCCGTGGCGAACGGGGTGCTGGCCCTGCTGATCACGGCGGGCCTGGCGGCACAGGGGACCGCCGGGGCACTGGCCTTCGGGCTCGGACTGGCCGCGACCGGCATGGTCTTCGCGACGGCGGCGGCGATCGTGGCGCAGCTGACCGAGAGCGCGCGGCTGGCGCGGGGTCTGACGTCGGCGGCCCTGGGCGCGGCCTTCGTGCTCCGTGCGGCGGGCGACTCGGCGAGCGGTGACGGCTCGTCCCCGCTGACCTGGCTGTCGCCGCTCGGCTGGCTGGAGAATCTCCGCCCCTTCGCCGCCGAACGCTGGTGGGTGCTGTCGCTCTTCACGGCCGCGGTGCTCGCGCAGGCCGCGGTGGCGTACGTCCTGGCCGGCCGCCGTGACCTGGGGATGAGCTTCTTCCCCACCCGCCCGGGCCCGGCCGCCGGCCGCCTCGGCTCCGCCGCCGCGCTCGCCTGGCGGCTCCAGCGGGGCGGGGTGCTCGGCTGGTCGCTCGGCTTCTTCCTGGCGGGGATCGTCTTCGGCGGACTGGCGGACGGGGCCGCCGACCTCGTCGGCGACAACGCCAACGCCCGGGAGATCTTCGAGCGGATGGGCGGCCAGAGCGGGGTCACCGACGCGTTCCTCGCCTCGATGGTCGGGATCATGGGGCTGATCGCCGCGCTGTACGTCGTGGCGTCGGTCCTCCGGCTGAACGGCGAGGAGACCGCGGGCCGCGCCGAACCCCTGCTGGCCTGCGCGGTGGGCCGGCTGCGCTGGGCGGCCGGGCATCTGACGATCGCGTTCGGCGGCTCGGCCCTGATCATGCTGCTGGCGGGCCTGGGCTTCGCGGTCGGCTACGGCAAGGAGGTGGGCCCGGTCCTGGGCGCCTGCCTGGTGCAGCTCCCGGCGGTCTGGGTGATCGGCGCCCTGGCGCTGCTGCTGTACGGGGTCGCGCCCCGGCTGGCCCCGGCGGCCTGGGCAGTGGCGGTGGCGGTGCTGCTGATCGGCTGGGTGGGCCCGGCCCTGAACGCCCCCCGACCGGTCCTGGACCTCTCCCCCTTCGGCCACCTGCCGAAGCTGCCGGGCGGGGAGATGGCCTGGGGACCGGTCCTGGTCCTCACCGGGCTGGCGGCGGTGCTGGCGGCCGGCGGGCTCGCGAGGTTGCGCAGACGAGACCTGACGACCTGACGACCCGTACTGGGAACCTCGCCCGGCCCGCACACGTCCCTCCCTGACATGGGACAACGTATGCAGGCCGCGGCGGGCTGCCTGACCGCGGCCGTCGGCGCCGGTGCGGGACTCGCGGTGTGGGCCGTCGACTTCCGGCACCGGTTCTCGCGCTTCGAACAGGCCCCGGACTGGAGCGTGCTCTACGCCGAACTGCCGCTGGCGGTCCTCGGCGGGATCGCCCTGTCCCTCTGTGTCTGGGCCCTGGCCCGGCGCATCGGCCGCTGAGAAGCCTGCATGGTGCAACCATTTTCCGGCCCGCCGTGTCTTCCTCCACATCGTTGATCCGGACGATCCGGAGGGGAGTCACATGGCACGGCAGCCGGCGGAGCGCGGAGGGACGGAGACAGCGGCGGATACGCCGGGCGGCCGTGTCCGGTGCCTGCGTGGCCGGTCTCGCGGCCGGCGCGGGACTCCTCGTCCAGGGCTACGCCGCCCGTATCCCCTGGTGGATCATCTGGCCGTTCACCGCACTGTGTGCCGGCTTCGCCGCGTGGGCGGGGGCCCGGACAGGCCGTGAGAACAGGATCCGCAAGGAGACGCCGGAACCCGGCGAAGCCCTGCTGAGCACCTACACCGTGAAGCCCCCGTTCACCCCGGCGCGCCGGCCGACGCCCTACGAGAACGCCCCCTACCAGCTGCGGCTGACCACCCGGAACCTGCAACTCTGGGAGCAGGCCGACCTGCTGTGGACCTACCCCTGGAACGGCCTGCGGCTGCTGGTCGACGGGCCCCGGCTGCGCATCTTCCACCAGGGCCGGGAGGCCGGCCTCCTCCAGCTGGAGCACCCGGGCGCGGTCCAGGAAGTCCTGCGCGCGGCACGCCGCCTAGGAGCCGGCTGACGTCACCCGCAGGCCCTCCAGCCCTCTGATGACGAAGTTGGGCTTGCGTTGCGGCTCTTCCGCGAGGCTCAGCTTCGGGGCCTTCTCCAGCAGGGCCGTCATGGAGGCCGCCAGCTCGATACGGGCCAGTGGTGCGCCGATGCAGTAGTGGATGCCGGCACTGAAGGAGATGTGGGGGTTCTCGCTGCGGGTCAGGTCGAGTTCCCCGGGGTGGTGGAACACCTCAGGGTCGTGGTTGGCGGAGCCGAAGAGCATCGCGATCTCCGCGCCTCGCGGAATCGTCGTGCCGTCGATCTCGATCTCGTCCAGCACCCAGCGTTCGAAGAGCTGGAGCGGGGTGTCGTAGCGCATCAACTCCTCCACGGCGGTGGGGACCAGGGAGTGGTCGGCGCGGAGGGCGGCGAGCTGGGCGGGGTTGCGGAAGAGGGCGTACCAGCCGTTGACCGTGGCGTTGACGGTCGCCTCGTGGCCGGCGTTGAGGAGCAGGACGGCCGTGGAGATCATCTCCTGCTCGGTGAGCCGGTCGCCCTCGTCGTGGGCCTCGATGAGCCCCGAGATGAGATCCTCGCCGGGCTCGTCGCGCCGCTCGGCGATCAGCTCCCGCAGATAGTCGGAGAACTCCACCGAGGCCCGGACCGCCCGCGCCGCCGTCTCCTGCGAGGGGTTCAGCTCGTACATTCCGCAGATGTCCGCCGACCAGGGCCGCAGCGGGGCCCGGTCGGCCTCCGGGATGCCCAGCATCTCGGCGATGACGGCGACCGGGAGCGGTTCGGCGACGTCGGCGAGCAGGTCGCCGCCGCCCTGGTGGACCAGGTCGTCGACGAGTTCGCCGGCGAGCTTGGCCACGTACGGTTTGAGCCGCTCGACGGTGCGCGGGGTGAACGCCTTCGACACCAGGCGGCGGATGCGGGTGTGGTCCGGGGGTTCGAGGTCGAGCATGCCGTGGTCGTTGAGCGTGTGGAACGGCTCGTGCTCCGGCGGCGGTGCGGTCCGCCCGAAGTCCTCGTGGGTGAACCGGTGCTGGTACGCCCGCCCCAGCCGCCGGTCCCGCAGCAGCGCCGAGACGTCGGCGTGGTGCGGGACCAGCCACTGGTCGGTGGGCTCGTAGTACTGCACCCGGCCCCGGGAGCGGAGCTCGGCGTAGGAGGGGTACGGGTCGGCGAGGAAGTCCGGGTCCCAGGGGTCGAAGGCTGCCATGGACGGACGTTAGACCGCCGGTCCCCCTCCTGACCAGGGGTGTCTCACGGGCTTACGGGTTGGGCAGGGTCCACCACTGCCAGGTGTTGGAGCCGCAGTTGCGGACGTTGATCCCCGCGTGCTCGCGCTGGTCGCCGTTGTTCTGGATGCTCAGGCACTGGCTGTTGACGTCCGAGCGCAGCCAGCTGCCGTCCTTGTACCAGCGCTGGTTGGCCAGGCCGTGGCAGTCGCCGACGACCTGGGCCGCGGCGTTGACCTCGCCGTTCTTCACGTCGAGACAGTGCTGCTCGGCGCCGTTGACGAGCTTCTTGCCCGACCAGTACCAGAGCTGGTTGCCGGTGCCGGCGTTGCAGGTCTGCACCTCGACGTTGTCGCCGTTGGAGGCCAGGCACTTGCCGTTCAGCTGCGTGGTGATCTGGAAGTACTGCGGCACCGCGGTCGCCTGGACGGGCAGGGCGGTGACGAGGAGGGGGACAGCGGTCAGCGCGAGCGCGGTCAGGCCGCGCTCCAGGAGCTTGATCATGTCTCTTGATGTAGCCCGATCGGGTCCCCCGCCAACAGGCTCCGAGCAGGGGCTTCACCCGACTGGCGGATCGGTTTCACCGGCCCCGAGGTGATCGTTGCGGGGGCCACCGAGTGTGCCGAGGAGGCGTGCGGACGTCAGGACATGAGACGCCGGGTCGTCACGGGTTCCGGGCGGTCGGTGGGCTGCTGGTCGGACTGGCCGCCCACCACCTCGGGGTCGAACATGACGATCGCCCCGGCCAGGACCAGGGCCGCGACCGGACCGGCCAGCATGACCAGGAGGAAGGACAGCAGGCTCGTCGAGGACTGGCCGCCCGTCTCCATCTGCGGGATGTGGACGCTCACCGCGGCCATGCCGGTGTAGTGCATGGCCGACACCGCCGCGCCCATCACCAGGCTGGCCGCGACGGTCGCCCACACCGCGCTGATCGACACCGCCGCCCAGAGCGCGGCGGTCGCGGCGAGCACGGCGATCAGTACGGAGAGGACGACGACCGTGGTGTCGTAGTGCACGGTGCCGCCGGTGTGCATCGCGGTCATGCCGAGGTAGTGCATCGCCGCCACCCCGAGACCGGTGACGACGCCCGCCGCGCCCAGGGTGACGGGGCCCGAGCCCCGGTAGCCGACCAGGAAGACGCCGACGGCGACCACCGCGATGGCGACGAGGAGACTCAGCACCGTCCGGCCGGCGTCGTAACTCACCAGGGCGCCGTCCACGCTGAAGCCGATCATCGCGATGAAGTGCATGGTCCAGATGCCGCAGCCGAGGGAGACCGCCCCCAGGGCGAGCCAGCCCAGCCGCCTCTGGCCCCGCCCGCGGCCTATCGATCGGGTCGTGCAGCGCAGGGCCAGCACGGCACCCAGACATGCCATCAGATACGCGACTATCGGGGTGATCAGGCCATAGTGGAACTCGGACACGTCAGCGGTCATCGCGGGCAACTTTCTTCACGCGAAACGGGGGCGCCGGCACCTCCCGCCGGAGGTAGCGGGAGGGATGCGAAAGAGTGGGGAGTGAAGGGGGGAGAGAAGAAGGGGAATCAACAGGGCGACTGAAACAAGCCATCTGGCCGATTCCTTCACTATTCAAACACAACACGAGCACACTGTTTCCACAGCTGTACAGCTCGCGACCGAATCGCAACAACGATCGTGCTTATGGCATGTGCCCCCAGTTCGGCCCCCAGCCCGCGCCTTTCGGCCGCTAGCCCGGTGTCACCAGGCGTGCCTCGTAGGCGAAGACCGCCGCCTGGGTCCGGTCGCGCAGGCCCAGCTTGACCAGGATGCGGCTGACATGGGTCTTGATCGTGGACTCGGCCACCACCAGGCGTTCGGCCATCTCCGCGTTCGAGAGGCCCTGGGCGATGAGGACCAGGACCTCCGTCTCACGGTCGGTGAGGTCGCCGTAGGCCGCATGGGCCGTGGGCATCAGACGCGGGGTGCCGGAGAGTCTGGAGAACTCCGTGATCAGGCGTTTGGTCACCGACGGGGCGAGGAGGGCCTCGCCCGCCGCCACCACCCGCACGCCCTCCGCCAGTTGACGGGCCGAGGCGTCCTTGAGGAGGAAGCCGGAGGCTCCGGCACGCAGGGCCTGGTAGACGTACTCGTCCAGGTCGAAGGTCGTCAGGACCAGGACCTTGGCCGTGCTGTCGACGGCCACGATCTCCCTCGTCGCCTCGATGCCGTTCAGTTCGGGCATCCGGATGTCCATCAGGACCACGTCGGGGGCGAGTTCACTGACGCGGTCCACCGCCTCACGGCCGTTGACCGCCTCGCCGACGACCTCGATGTCCGGCATCGCGTTCAGCAGGACCGAGAAGCCCTCGCGCACCATCATCTGGTCGTCCGCGATCAGTACGCGGATGGTCATGCATCACCTTCGGTAAGGGTGACGGCCGGCAGGAAGACCGTCACCTCGTAGCCTCCCTCGGCCGTCGGGGCCGCTGTCATCTCGCCGTTCAGCATCGACACACGCTCGCGCATGCCCGTGATGCCGTGACCGGCGCCGGGAGAGGGTTTGAGGAGGGCGGGCCGGGGCGGGGGGCCGTTGACTATGCGCAGCCCCAGTCCGCCGATCACGTATCCGATCTCCACCCGGGCGGGCGCACCCGGCGCGTGGCGCAGGGTGTTGCTGAGAGCCTCCTGGACGATGCGGTACGCCGACAGCTCCACGCCCTGCGGGAGTTCACGGACCGCGCCGGTCACCCCCTTGTCGACGGTCAGGCCCGCCTCCCGCACATTGGCGAGCAGCGCGTCCAGGTCGGCGAGGGTGGGCTGCGGGGCGTCCGGGGCCTCGTAGTCCTCGGCACGGACCACGCCCAGGACCCGGCGCAGCTCGGTGAGCGCCGCCACCGCGTTCTCCCGGATCGTGACGAACGCCTTCTCCAGCTCGGGCGGCGGGTTCTCCACCCGGTACGGGGCGGCTTCCGCCTGGATGGCGACGACGGACATGTGATGGGCCACCACGTCGTGCAGTTCACGGGCGATCGTCGTGCGCTCTTCGAGGAGCGTGCGCCGGGAACGCTCGTGTGCCGTCTCCGACTGCTGCGCGGTCACCGTCTGCTCGGCCTCCCGGCGGATCTGCCGGACGGAGACCGTCAGCAGGGCTATCGCGGAGACGACCAGCATCGGGCCGACGTCGTTGGTGTAGTGGCTGCCGCCGAGGACCGAGACGAACGTGAAACCGTAGAACGCGGTGATCGCCCACATCCAGGCCGCCGTGCGCGGCCGGGTGCGGACCGCGACGACCGTGAGCACCACCAGGTGGGAGATGAAGTTGCCCATCGTCCACGGCCAGTCGTCCCAGGACCTGTCCAGCAGGGTGCCGGCCCAGCTCGCGACGAGCGACAGCCAGAAGGCGGCGACCGGACGCGCCAGCGTCAGCAGCACGGGGGCCAGGACGACCAGGCCGGCCAGCAGGGCCCCGGCCGATCCCGGCGAGCGGTCCGTGACGGTCGCCAGCAGCGCCACCACGCCGGCCGCGGCCACCGCGAGATGCGGGGTCCAGACCGCGTACTCCCGCATGCGGGAGGACAGGCGGCGGATGCGCGGGCCGTCACTGCTCAGCGGGGGCAACGGCCGGTAGGCGAAGGCATCCTGGAACAGGTCCTGCCGCAGCCTGCGCAGGGCGTCCAGCACCGCCCGGATCTCCGGGCTGCGCGGCTTGTACGGCTCGAACGCGCCGTCCGGTGGCTCCGATGGCATCGTGTGCGTCTGGGTCGTCTCGGTCACGTACACGACGGTATGCGGCGGCCGGGGTCACCGTCGTCACCAGTGAGTCGGTCCTTCGGCGTCCCCCTCAGGTACTACGGGGGTCCACCGAGGGTCCGCCACAAGGCTCCGCCCAGAGCGTCACCACGAGGCTCCGGGCCGTCTCCGGGCCGTCAGTATCCCGACGGCCGTACCAGCCCCGACTCGTACGCGAACACCGCCGCCTGGGTCCGGTCGCGCAGGCCCAGCTTCACCAGGATGCGGCCCACATGCGTCTTCACGGTCTGCTCGGCGACGACCAGCCGCTCGGCGATCTCCGCGTTCGACAGCCCCTGCGCGATCAGCGAGAGGACCTCTGTCTCCCGCTCGGTCAGATCGCCGACGCGCGTCTTCAGCGGGGCGCGCACCCCGCCACCGTCCAGCTGGGAGAACTGGGCGATCAGCCGGCGGGTGACGCCGGGCGCGAGCAGCGCGTCGCCGGCCGCCACCACCCGGACCGCCTCGGCGAGCTTGTCCGCGGACGCGTCCTTGAGCAGGAACCCGGACGCCCCGGCCCGCAACGCCTCGTACACGTACTCGTCCAGGTCGAAGGTGGTCAGCACCAGCACCTTGATGTCCGGGCGTTCGCCGACGATCCGGCGGGTGGCCTCGATGCCGCCGAGCTCGGGCATGCGGATGTCCATGAGGACCACGTCCGGGACGAGTTCGGCGACCTTCACCACCGCGTCCAGTCCGTCCACCGCCTGGCCGACCACCTCGATGCCGGGCTGGGCGTTCAGCAGCACGGTGAAGCCCTGCCGGACCATCTGCTGGTCGTCGGCGATGACCACGCGGATGGCGCTGCCCTTGCTGCTCGTCATGCACGGCCGTCCTTCGAATCGAGGGCAGGGATGGTGCCAGTGTGCCCGGTGGCACCGGGCGGGGTGCCGGGGGTGCGGCGGGGTGCCGGGCCCTCATCGGTACCGGCGGCCGGGAGCCGTGCGAAGACCTGGTAGCCGCCGTCCGGCCGGGATTCCGCCGTCAGCGCGCCTCCCAGCATCGCCGCCCGCTCCCGCATGCCGAGCAGTCCGTGCCCGGCACCCGGCGACGGCGGAGCGGGCCGGGTCGGCCGGGTGTTGCGGACCCCCACCAGCAGCCCGTACGCCATGTACTCGATCTCGACGTGGGCGGTGGCCCCCGGCGCGTGCCGCAGGACGTTGCTCAGCGCCTCCTGCACGATCCGGTACGCCGACAGCTCCACGCCCGGCGGCAGCGGGCGGCGGTCGCCGACGATCCGCGCGGTGACGGCCAGACCGGCCGCCCTGGTGTTCTCGACCAGCGCGTCCAGCCGGTCCAGCGTGGGCTGCGGGCTGTGCGGGACGACACCGGCATCGCCGGGCGCGTCCTCGTCGGGGCTCTCCGAGCGCAGGACGCCCAGGACCCTGCGCAGTTCGGTCAGCGCCTCCAGGGCGTTGTGCCGGATGCCGTCGAGGTTCTCACGCAGCTCGTCCGACGGGTTCTCCACCAGGTGGGGGGCGACCTGGGCCTGGATGGAGATGACCGACATGTGGTGGGCGACCACGTCGTGCAGTTCGCGCGCGATCCGGCTGCGCTCCTCCAGCAGGGTGCGCCGGGCCCGCTCCTCGGCGGTCAGCGTGGACTGGTGACTGAGCTCCGCGCGTGCCTCGCGGCGGCCGCGCAGGGCCGCGCCGAACGGGACGACCAGCGCGGACAGGGCGATGGTCACCACCGTGGTGGACACGTGCGGCCGCGCGCCCAGCTGTCCCTCCAGGAAGAGGGTGACGAGCGCGGTCAGCACCAGCGCCTCGACGGCCACCCGGAACCGGACCCGCAGCGAGAGGAGCAGCAGGACCAGCAACTGCGCGATGATCCCGGACGCCGGCCACGGCCAGGTGAAGCGCATTCCCGGGGGCGTGTCCAGCCGGTCGAGCAGCGTCACCGCGCCCACCGCCATGCCGCCCGTCGACAGCCACCACGCCGGGATCGGACGCCACATGGCGAGGACGATTGCGCCGCCCTGCGCGAGCGCGAGCAGGAAGGCACCGCCGAAGCCCAGCCGCCCGTGGTCCTGCAGCTCGGCCAGGCCGCCGAACGTGATGCCGACCGCCGTCAGCCACAACACCCCGTGCGGCAGCCAGCGCAGCCACACCGAGGGGGGCAGGGGGTCCGCCCGGACGGTCCACAGGTCGTCGCGCAGGATCCGCAGCCCGAGCAGGACGCGGTCCGCGAACACCCGCCGGCTCCCCGTTTCCGTCACGTCGGCAAGCCTAGACACGGAGGGCTCCGATCGGTGCCGGCCGACCGGACGAGCGGTGGGTTCCGACGCTGCGGTGGGCGAGATGACGTACGCGGTTCGGGAGGCGGGGCGGCGGCTCAGGCACGGGTGACCTCCGTGGGATCGCCGAGGACGATCCGGGCCAGGTTGGCCAGGGAGACCGAGCCCGGGGTGAAGTAGTCGCTGTGGCCGCCGGGGCCCGCCGCGAAGACACGGGCGCCGAAGGCCGGGGACACCGGGTCGGCACCGAAGCCGACGGTCGTGCCGAAGAGGCCGGCGTCCAGGTGCGGGACGTCGGCTATCCAGTCGTCGGCGCCCCGGGCCGCCCAGACGCGCGCGGACGTGTGCAGGGCCGCGGCCGAGTCGGCACCGGTGCCGGGGCTGCCGACCAGGGCGATGTCGGTGACGCCGAGGCCGGTGAGGGTGGGGGCAGTGCGGGCGCAGACCACCGTGCCGTAGGAGTGGCACAGGAGGGAGACGGCGGCCGGTCCGGGGGCGGTGAGGGTGTGGAGTTCGCGGATGAACGCGCGCAGCCGCGGGGCCGCTTGGCCGGCCCGGCCCGGGGTGAGGACCGTGGTGCTGATCGTGGCGGGGGTCCGGTAGCCGAGCCAGGCCACGACCGCGGTCCGGGTACGCGGGTGGTCGCGGGCGAGGCGTCGGTGGAGGGACTCGGCCGCGGCGTGGAAGCGGGCGTAGGTGTCGAGGGTGGTGTCCGAGCCGGGGACGAGGACGGCGACGCGGGTGGCGTGCGCCAAGTCGCCGAAGACCTCGGTGGCCTGGCCGGTGCCTCGGGCGTCGAAGTGCAGGAGGTGGCGGGAGGGGGACGCGAGGGCACGGTCGGCCGCGGCGCGGGAGAGGTCGCCGTGGGCGGCGGCCATGCGGGCGGCCTCGGCGGCGTTCTCGCGGTTGGCCCGGTAGGCGGTGGTGACGGCGGCCGGGGTGAGCGGTGCGGGGAGGGCGGCCGGGAGCGGGGCGGGGATCCGGGACGGGGTGGCCGCGGAGAGGGGGAGGGCCACGGCCGCGGTGAGGAGGGCGACGAGCGCGGTACGGAACAGCCTCTGGCGCAACCCCCCGCGCCCTCGAACAGACCCCTCCCGCTCCCCGGTCGCCCCCGTCGGCGCCATCGCCCCCGTCTCCGTCGCCTCCGCCGCCCCCGTCGGCCCAATGACCTCCGTCGGCCCAATCGCCTCCGTCGCCCCCGCCGCCCCCGTCGCCCCCGTCATGGTCGGCCCCTCCCCGTTCAGTTCGCCCGGCCGTCGGACTTGTCTGATCGGGAAATTACGGAACGGGCGATGTCGTTCGCGTCCCGCCAGAGAACTCACCTGGCAGGTAGCTCTCAGGTATTACGGGTATGTGGGGGGCGGCTCAGGGGCAGGTCGTCACGAGACCGGCCGGGTTCACCAGGCCGGTTGGGTGCACCAGGCCAGGCGGGTTCACCAGGCCAGTCGGGATCACCAGGCCAGTTGGGCGATCTCCTCCGCCACCACCGCGCACGCGTCCGCCGCCGGGTCGATCAGCGGGAAGTGGCCGACGTCCTCCAGCAGCGTCAGCCCCACCACCTCGCCCGCCTTCGCCGCCGCCTCCGCGTAGGACTCGGCGACCGCCTGCGGGACGACGTCGTCCGCGCGGCCCTGGACCAGGGTGGTCGCGATCCCGGTGGGGAGCAGCAGCGCCGGGTCGGCATAGCGCTGCCGGTCGGTGAACCGGTCGCCGCCACCGAGGAGTTGGAGCGCCGCGTGACCGCAGACCTCCAGCTTCTCCGCCACCGCGAAGTCCGCGATCGGGGCCAGGGCCACCACGCCCCGCAGCGGCGCCGCGCCGGACGTGCGCCACGCGGCGTCCGCCGGGAGGACGTGCCGCGCCGCCGCCCACAGCGCCAGGTGGCCGCCGGCCGAGTGGCCGGTGAGGACCGTGCGGCGCAGGTCCGCCTGGGGCAGCGCCTCGCGGGCCAGCGCGGGCAGCGCGTCCAGCGCCGCCGCGATGTCGTCGAAGGTGTCCGGCCAGC
The DNA here is from genome assembly GCF_042716195.1 of Streptomyces sp. NPDC058683. Lineage (NCBI taxonomy): Bacteria > Bacillati > Actinomycetota > Actinomycetes > Kitasatosporales > Streptomycetaceae > Streptomyces > Streptomyces sp. NPDC058683. The sequence goes on along the minus strand of NZ_JBHXSK010000007.1, from coordinate 176,869 downwards.
GGCCGGCCACCGGGCCCGAGCCGCCCTGCCCGGGAAGCGTCGCACCGCGCCGGTACTCGACGTTGGCCACCGCGAAGCCGCGCCGGGCCAGGAAGTCGGCGAAGGGGGTGAGGTGGCCGCGGTCGTACGGTGCCCGCCACGCGCCTCCGTGCAGGACCACGACCAGCGGGGCCACGGTCTCGTCACCGCGCGGGAGGTAGAAGTCGATCACCTGGTCGGGGTGGTCGCCGTAGGCCGCCGTGACGTCGGGCTCGACGTGCGGGTGCGAGAAGGCCGACTCCTCCTCGGCTGCGGCCCGTTCTGCTGCGGCGTCGTCCGGCATGCTCCAACCTCTCAGCGACGTAATGAATTTGGCGGACCAGGTGGGGAATTCGGCCGTTGGCCGGGACGGTATCAGGCCGGTGACGTGCGGCGACACGTGGATGTCACGCACGGTGAGGATTACACGGTTCTGTACCGTCCCGGCCTTTCCCAACCGGGTCGTCGTGTCCCTATGTCGACTCGCCGCAGGGTGCTACACGGCCTCCGCCAGCACCCGCGCCGCCCGTTCCGCGTCCGCGAAACCGACGTACAGCGGAGTGAAGCCGAAGCGGAGGACGTCGGGGTGCCGGAAGTCCCCGACCACCCCCCGCTCGATCAGCCGTTTCATCACGTCCCCGGCGTCCGGGCAGCGCAGCGCGATCTGGCTGCCGCGCTCCTCGTGCGCCACCGGGGTCACGCACTCGACGCGGCCCGCCGGCAGGTACGCCTCGACGCACTCCAGGAAGAAGTCCGTCAGGGCCAGGGACTTGGCGCGTACGGCGGCCACCTGCACCTCGTCCCAGACCTCCAGCGCCGCCTCCAGGGCCAGCATGGAGAGGATGTCCGGGGTGCCGACGCGGCCGCGCACCGCGCCCGGGGCCGGGGCGTAGGCCGGGCTCATGCCGAACGGCTCGGCGTGCGAGTTCCAGCCGGGCAGCGGCGAGTCGAAGCGGTCCTGGAGGTCGCGGCGGACGTACAGGTACGCCGGTGATCCCGGGCCGCCGTTCAGGTACTTGTAGGTGCAGCCGACCGCCAGGTCGACCCCGTGCTCGTCGAGGCCGACCGGCAGCGCACCCGCGCTGTGGCACAGGTCCCAGACGGCCACGGCCCCGGCCGCGTGGATCGCGGCGGTGAGGGACGGCAGGTCGTGCAGCCGGCCCGTGCGGTAGTCGACGTGGTTGAGCAGGACGGCGGCCGTACGGTCGCTCAGCGCGGTGCGCACGTCCGCCGGTGCCACCGGCCGCAGCGTACGGCCGGTGAGCCGGGCCGCCGACTCGGCGATGTAGCCGTCGGTGGGGAAGGTGGTCGCGTCGACCAGGATCTCGGTGCGCCCTTCCCCCGCGAGCCGCACCGCGCCCACAAGTGCCTTGAAGACGTTGACACTTGTCGAGTCGCCGACCACGATCTGGCCGGCCGCGGCGCCGACCAGCGGGGCGATCCGGTCGCCGATCCGCTCCGGCGCCGTCCACCAGCCGCTCTCGTCCCAGGACCGGATGCGCAGTTCGCCCCACTGCCGCCGGACCACGTCCTCGACCCGGCCGGGGACGTGCGCGGGCAGGGCGCCCAGCGAATTGCCGTCGAGGTAGATGACTTCGTCGAGGACGAAGCGGGAGCGCACCCCGGCAAGCTCGTCCGCCGCGTCCAGTTTCTCCGCCCGCAGGGCCAGTTCAGACATGGGACCTCGCCGTCCACAGCTCCGGGAACACGTTCTTGCGGGCGCGCTTCTCCAGCCAGGCGACCCCGGCCGAGCCGCCGGTGCCGGGCTTGGCGCCCATGGCGCGGCGGGTGGCGACCAGGTGGTCGTTGCGCCAGCGCCAGACCAGTTCGGCCACGTCGGTCAGCGCCTCGCCGAGCCGGGCGAGCTCGGCGTCCCCGTCGCCCGAGTAGACGTCGGCCCAGGCGGCCTCGACGGCGTCCGAGGCGTCGTACCGCACGGACACGTCACGGTGCAGCACCGCGTCCGGGACCGGGTGTCCGCGGCGCGCGAGGAGCCGTACCACCTCGTCGTACAGGCTCGGCTCGTGCAGGGCCTTCTCCAGTTCCGCGTGGACGCGGGGGGCGCCGCGGTGCGGGACGAGCATGGACGCGGACTTCTCGCCGAGCAGGAACTCCATCCGCCGGTACATCGCCGACTGGAAGCCGGAGCCCTCGCCGAGGGCGGAGCGGTAGGAGTTGAACTGGGCGGGGGTGAGCTGGCCGAGCGGTTTCCAGGAGGCGTTCAGCGCCTCCAGTTCCCGGGTGGACCGTTTGAGCGCGGCGATCGCGGTGGGGAGGTCGTCGGCGCGCAGGGCGGCCGCCGCGGTCTCCCACTCGTGGACGATGACGGTGAACCACAGCTCCATGACCTGGGTCGTGACCAGGAAGACCATCTCTCCGGGATCGTCGGAGAGGGTGTGCTGGAGGTGGGTGAGCACGTCCGCCTTGACGTAGTCCTCGTACGGCGTCGTGCCCGCGAAGTCGAGATGCGGGGTCTCGGGCTCCGAAGCCTCGTGGGGCTGAGCCTGAAGGGACATCGCTGTCTCCTGTTGTGTACTCCGGGTAGCGGTCCGCCCCTGCCGTTGTCGACACGGGGGCCCCGGTCCCCACCGGCATCTTCCGCAACGTACCCCGCACACGGCAAGACCCGCCCGCTGCCGGACGGGCCACACCGGTCACCGCCGGTACCGGATCACCCGGTCGGCCGAGCATTCCGGGCCGCCGGAACCGGCTGGGCTACGACCGCGCGCGGATCGTCCGCCCCCGATGCAGCCGGCCGGGTACGCCGGTGAACGCCAGGTCCAGGCCGACCCCGTCGCGTTCGGCGTGGATGTGCAGGTGGGGTTCGGTGGTGTTGCCGGTGTTGCCGACCTCGCCGAGCAGCCGGCCCGCCCGCACCGTGTCGCCCTCGGTCACCGTCACCGAGCCGGGGCGCAGATGGGCGAGCTTGACGATCTCCCGGCCGGTGTCGAGGAAGACGTGGTTGCCGTAGGGCGGCTGGTAGCGGATCTCGCCGGGTTTCTGGTCCCGGACGGTGTCGACGGCGGAGATCACCCTGCCGTCGCAGGGGGAGCGGACCGGGCGCCCGTAGGCGGCGTACGCGGTCAGCTCGCGGCCCCGCCGGGTACGGGTGCCGTACCGGCCGAGCGCGACCAGGTCGAGGGCGCCGCGCTGTTCGGGCACCCGGGTGTGGTGGTTCAGCAGGCGGCCGCCGCCCTGTACGACGTACCAGGAGCCCTCCAGCGGGAACAGCAGCGGCCGGGACAGCGGTGCCCGCCGGCGGGGCCGCCGGGCGGCACCGACCAGCCATCCGGCGGCGGCGAGGAGGAGGGCGCCGACGGCGAGGCGGAGCACGCCGTGTCCGGTGGGCAGGCCCGGCAGCCGGCCCGCGGAGGCGAGGGCCGCGACGGCGCCCGCCCCGACCGTGCGCCGCAGCGGGCGGGGGTGCGTCGCCGGTGCGCCGCAGCCCTCGACGACCACCCAGCAGGCGGCGAGAATCGCCAGGTCACCCGCCCAGGCCGTGCGATCGGCGGCGGTCCACAGGGTCAGGGCGTTCCAGAGGACGACCAGGCCCACACAGACCGCCCGGATCAGGGAGGCCGGCAGGCGCGGGCGGCGGCGGGGCGGGGTGTAACGGGCGCCTTCGATCCGCAGCGCGGTGAGTTCACCGTCCGGGCCCGCCTGGGCCCAGGCCCGCACGTGCCCCGTGCTGCCGGACACGATCAGCCCGTCCGGGCTGTCCCTGACGGTGTCGAACGCGCCGATCCGGTCGGCCGTGGCGCGCACGATCCGCGCCAGGGTGTCCGTCCCCACCTGGTCGGTCACCCGTGGGGCGAGCCGGGGCCACTGGTCCGGATCCGCGGTGAGGAACCGCGCCAGGGCTCGTGCCTCCGGCGGCTGCCCGCCGGGCATCGGATCGCGCACGCGTGCTCCCCCTACGGCGATCTACGGAACGGCGGTCTGGAAGACGACCGGACACGCGGTGAGGTTGCCCCCGGCCGACGCCCTCCCCCGGGCTCCGGCGCGGACGGCGGTGGCAGACTGGCGCCATGACGACGCACAAGAACCTGCTCGGCGGCCCGGAGCCGACCTATCTCCCCGAGAACGAAGAGGCGTACCGCCTGCTGGGCGAGGAGTCGCTGGCTCCGGTCGAGGTGGCGGCGAAGTTCCCGACCTTCTCGCTGGCCTGGGCGCTGCTCGCCGACGACGCGTTCGAGCGCGGCGCGGTCGTCGAGTCGTACGCCTACGCACGCACCGGCTACCACCGTGGACTGGACGCGCTGCGCCGGGCCGGGTGGAAGGGGCACGGTCCGATCCCCTGGGAGCACCGGGCCAACCGCGGCTTCCTGCGCTGCCTCGCCGGGCTCGCCCGGGCCGCCGGGGTGATCGACGAGAAGGACGAGAAGGAGCGCTGCTGGCAGTTCCTGAAGGACAGCAGCGCCGAGGCGTACGACGAGTTGAAGGCGTAACTCCCCGGCGGCGCGGCAGCCCGGGGGCCGGGCGGCGCACCATGGCGGAGGCCGGCACCGCCCGGTCTCCGCGGCGCGGGCGCCCCGACCGCCGTCAGGGACGCTTCGCTGGCTCCAGCGGCGGCGAGGTCACGTTGCCGTGCGTGCGGCATTCGGCGCGGGCGCAGCCGGGGGCCGGGCGGCGTACCAGGGCGAAGGCCAGCGCCGCCCCGACCACCAGCACCCCCGCGCAGATCGGCATCGCCCGGTCGAACGCCGCGTTGAAGGCCGCGGGCGACCGGTAGGCCTCCGGGCCCATCCCCGCGAGCAGCGGCAGCGCCGCCACCGCGATCAGGCTCGCCGCGCGGGCCGCCGCGTTGTTGATGCCGCTGGCGATACCCGCCCGGGCGGTGTCCACGGAGGCGAGGACCGAGGCGGTGAGCGGGGCCACCAGGGTGACCATGCCGGCGCCCATGACCAGGACCGCCGGGAAGACGTCCGTCAGATAGTTCGCGTGCTCGCCCACCCGCAGCATCAGCATCAGCCCCGTGGCGCAGAGCAGGGGTCCGATGGTGAGGGGCAGCCGGGGCCCGATCTTGTCGGCCAGGGCGCCCGAGCGGGCCGAGAAGAGCAGCATCAGCACGGTGGAGGGCAGCAGGGCCGTGCCGGCGCCCAGCGCCGAGTAGCCGGCCACCACCTGGAGTTGGAGCGCGGTGAGGAAGAAGTAGCCGCCGAACGCGCCGTACACGCACAGGGTGACCACGTTCAGCGCGGTGAACTGGCGGGAGCCGAAGATGTCCAGCGGGAGCATCGGGTCCGGGCGGCGCTTCTCGACGTACACGAAGGCCACGCCGGTCGCGAGGCCCGCGAGGGCGAGCAGGGACGTGGTGCCGGCGTCGATCAGCGCGTAGGTCACGAATCCGAGGGTCAGGGCGGCCAGCACCGCGCCGAGGATGTCGAAGCGGCCGTGGGCCCGCCCGTCGGTGGACTCCGGGACATGGCGCAGCGCGACGGGAACGCAGAGCAGGGCCAGCGGGACGTTCAGCAGGAACACCCACCGCCAGCCGGGGCCGTCCACCAGCCAGCCGCCCAGGAACGGGCCGATGGCCGCGCCTATGCCGCCGAAGCCGGACCACAGGCCGACCGCCTTCGCCCGGTCGTCGGGGTGGAAGGACGCCTGGATGAGGGCGAGGGACCCTGGTGTGAGCATGGCGCCGCCGATGCCCTGGAGGGCGCGGGCGGCGATCAGGACGATGTCGTTGGGGGCCAGGCCGCACAGGAGTGAGGCGGCCGCGAACCAGACGACTCCGTACACGAAGATCTTCCGGCGGCCGTACTGGTCGCCCAGCGAGCCGCCGAGCAGGATCAGCCCGGCCAGCGTCAGCATGTACGCGTTGACCGTCCACTGCAGGGCCGAGAGGCTGGTGCCCAGGTCACGGCCGATGCGGGGCAGGGCGACGTTGACGACGGTCGAGTCCAGCAGCACCATGCTGGAACCGAGGACGGTGGTGAACAGGATCCACTTGCCCTGCGAGGAGGCCAGTCGCACGTCGGACATGGGTCCAGGTATACAGCGGACCCGGCGCCGTAGCACCGGGTCCGCCGAAAACGCGACGTGGCTGTCGTACGACAGCCGTACGAACGCCTTACTTGATCTTGTTGCCCGCCGAGCGCAGGTGCTGCGTGGCCTCGACGACACGCGCGGCCATGCCCGCCTCGGCGAGCTTGCCCCAGGTGCGCGGGTCGTAGGTCTTCTTGGAGCCGACCTCGCCGTCGACCTTCAGGACGCCGTCGTAGTTCTTGAACATGTGGTCGGCGACCGGACGGGTGAAGGCGTACTGGGTGTCCGTGTCCAGGTTCATCTTCACCACGCCGTTCTCCAGCGCGGTGCGGATCTCCTGCTCGGTGGAGCCGGACCCGCCGTGGAAGACGAAGTCGAACGGGGACTGCTTGCCGAACTTGGCGGCCACGCCGTCGGCCAGCTCCTTGAGCAGGTCGGGGCGGAGCACGACGTTGCCCGGCTTGTACACGCCGTGCACGTTGCCGAAGGAGGCGGCCAGCAGGTAGCGGCCCTTCTCGCCCAGGCCCAGGGCCTCGGCGGTGCGGATCGCGTCGTCGACGGTGGTGTAGAGGGAGTCGTTGATCTCGTGCGAGACGCCGTCCTCCTCGCCGCCGGTCGGGGTGATCTCGACCTCGAGGATGATGTTGGCGCGGCGGGCCTGCTCCAGGAGCTCCTGCGCGATGGCGAGGTTGTCGGCGAGGGTCTCGGCGGAGCCGTCCCACATGTGCGACTGGAAGAGCGGGTTGCGGCCGTTCTTCACGCGCTCCTCGGAGATCGCGAGCAGCGGACGCACGTACCCGTCGAGCTTGTCCTTCGGGCAGTGGTCGGTGTGCAGCGCGATGTTGACCGGGTACTTCTCGGCGACGATGTGCGCGAACTCGGCGAGCGCGACCGAGCCGGAGACCATGTCCTTCTTGTACTGACCGCCGAGGAACTCGGCACCACCGGTGGAAATCTGGACGATGCCGTCGCTCTCCGCCTCCGCGAAGCCGCGCAGCGCCGCGTGCAGGGTCTGGGTCGAGGTCACGTTGATGGCCGGGTAGGCGAACTTGCCTGCCTTCGCCCGGTCGAGCATCTCGTTATAGACCTCGGGGGTTGCGATGGGCATTGTCCGCTCCTTGAGTGTGCGGGTCGGCTTACTGCTGGTTCTCTACGGCCCTGACCTAGACCTTGAGGTACGACGTCATCGTCGTCCCCATCTTTCCAGACATGAACCGATGCTCCGGGCGCCGGGCGCCGGGAGCATCCGGGTCAATCCCACTCGTCGACCGGGGTGTCAGTCCAGCCCCAGTTCATCCTTCGAGAAGGCGAACAGGTACGGCACGCCCGCGCCTTCGCGGATCTTCTCGTCGGCGCCGGTGGCCCGGTCGACGATGGTCGCGACGGCGACGACCTCGGCGCCGGCCTCGCGCACTGCCTCCACGGCGGCGAGCGGGGAGCCGCCGGTGGTGGAGGTGTCCTCCACGACGAGCACGCGTCGGCCCTTGATCTCCGGCCCCTCCACCCGGCGCTGCAGCCCGTGCGCCTTCGCCGCCTTGCGGACGACGAAGGCGTCGAGGCGGCGGCCCCGCGCGGCGGCCGCGTGCAGCATCGCGCCGGCGACCGGGTCGGCGCCCATGGTGAGGCCGCCGACGGCGTCGAACTCCAGGCCGTCGGTCAGGTCGAGCAGCACCTGGCCGACCAGCGGGGCGGCCGTGCCGTCGAGGGTGACGCGGCGGAGGTCGACGTAGTAGTCCGCCTCCAGCCCCGACGACAGGGTCACCTTGCCGTGCACCACGGCCTTGTCCTTGATCTGTTGCAGCAGCTCAGCGCGTACGTCCGTCATGCCGACCAGCTTAGAGGCGGCGCCAGGTCCAGGTGGTGGTGGCTTCCAGCGGCTCCAGCGGGGTGACGAGCCGGGGGAGCGTGTTGAGGCCGTTCGGCGGGCCGGTCTGCGGCTCCACGCACACGGCCGCCTCCTGCTCGTCGTAGACCACCACCCACTGCTCGCGGCTGGCCACCTTCAGCTCCAGCTGCCCCGGCCAGGTGAGGGTGACGTCGACGCCGTCGGGCATGCCGAAGCAGTCGTCCCAGGGGCCGGGCTGGGGGTCGATGCGGTTGCCGGTGGGCAGGTGATCCGCGCCGCGCTCCTCCTGCCAGGCCGGGGCGAAGTCGATCCGGGCGTCCTGGCCGCCGAGGTTGCGGTTGAACCAGGGATGCCAGCCGATCTGCGCCGGGAAGGAGTTGTCGTACGTCTCCACGGCCATCGTCAGCGTCAACGAGTCCTCGGCGAGCCGGACCACGTGCGTGACGCGGGCGGGGTGCGGCCAGGGGTCGCCGAGTTCGCACGTGATCACGGCCTCGTCCGCGGAGCGGCGGGCGGTGCGCCAGGCGCCGTCGCGGGCGGTGCCGTGGATGGCGTGCGGCGGGGAGTTGAGCGGCATCTGGACGATGTCGGCGCCGTCACGGAAACGGCCGTCCCGGATACGGCCGCACCACGGCACCATCGGGAAGCAGCCGAAGCGCTCGCCCTGACGGAGGAGTTCGAGGGAGCCGACTTCTAGTCCGGCGATACGGCCGCCGTTGCCGGGGTGCAGGTGGAGGGTGGCGTCGCCTGCGGTCAGCGTGATGTCTTCGTTACTCACGGGATGAGAGTAGTGGGGAGCGGCGGTTCGGTTTCGGGTGCGGGTGGGTGGGGGTTGCTCGCGCAGTTCCCCGCGCCCCTGAAGGGGCGCTTCCCAGCTGGGGCCAACATAGCTGCGGGCAGTCGTGCCTCCCCCAGTGCCTTAAGGGCCTGGAGGTGCCCCCCAGGCGGCACGGGTGGGCGCAGCGGCACCCCGCAAGCGTGGGCGAGTGGAACCCCCTCCTGCGGCGGCCTCGCTCAGCGGCGTCTGCGCAGCGCTCTCGTCACCACGATCGCCGATGCCAGGGCCAGGGCCGCCGCCGGTGCGGCCCAGCGCAGTGCCGAGCCCGCCGCCACCGTCTGCGGTGCCGGCACCGGCGCGTAGCGGCCGCGGGGCGGGGCGTGGTCGACCTCCTCCGCGCTGCGGCCGATCATCGTGCGGCGGGCGTGGGCCGCCTCGGCGAAGATCTCGGGCAGCGGCTCCTCGACCGGTTCGGGTGCCAGGGACGGCGGCGGGACCTCGGTCTCGAAGATCGACACCGGCTGGTCCGGGGGCTCGGGCCGGGCCTCCCCCAGGCCCTCCACGAAACGGTTGAGCAGCCTTGTCGCCGCCGACTCCACCGCCTCCGCCGGCAGCTCCGCGACCCGCCCGTCGGCGGAGGCCGTGCCGGTCACCGTGACCTCGCAGCCCTCGTCGGTGTCCGCGAGGCGGAGCGTGAGCGCCAGCTTCACCGTGCCGGTGCCGCGGGCCTCGGTGGCATCGCCGTCGAGCGCGTACGAACCGTCGTCACGGGCGCTGACGCGCAGGGAGCCCCGGTAGGTGATCGAGTGGCTGCCGACGCGGACCTTGACGCGGCCGGTGCCGGGGGCGGCGCCGGTGTCCTGCTGGAGGCCGGGGAGCGCCCGGGCGACCCGCGCGGGGTCGGCCAGCGCCTCCCTGAGCCGCGAGGCCGGGGCCGGGACGTACACCTGGTGCTCCATGCCGACTGAGCCTACCCAGGAGTCAAGCCGCCGTACCCTCCACGACGCACGGCACACTGCCGGGGCGGGGGGGCTCCCCGTGCACGGGCCCGTGCTCAGTACCGCGGATCCACCAACGTGGAGGCCGGCAGGCGCGTCGGCGGTGTCTCCAGTGCGTCTGCGCGCAGGTCCCGCCCGGTCAGCGTGTGCAGCCGCGGACCGTCGGCCGACAGCCGCAGCCGGGGCCCGCGCGAGGCCTCCCCCGCCAGGATGAAGCCCCAGTCGTGCGGGGCCCTGGACTCGCCCGCCGACCGGTCGGGGCCGGCGGTGAAGCCGGGGTCGCGGCCGAGGACCCGGTAGGGGCTGGTGGCCAGGCCGGCGGCGCGCAGGGTCGCCGCCACCGTCCAGAAGTCACGGGGGCGGGCCCGGACCGGGCCGGCGTGCACGACCAGACGGCCGCCGGGGGCGAGGACGCGGCGGGCCAGACCGTAGAACTCCTCGGAGTACAGCTTGGTGCTGGCCGTGATGCCGGGGTCGGGCAGGTCGGCGATCACGACGTCGTACGCGGCGCGCGGTGCGGTCCGGCGCAGCCAGCAGAAGGCGTCCGCGGTGGTCACCTGGACGTGCGGGTCGTCGTAGACATGGCCGTTGAGCGCGGAGAGGGCGGGGTCCTGGCGGGCGAGGCGGACCAGGCCCGCGTCGAGTTCTACGACGTCGACGCGGTCGACGCCGGGGTGGCGGAGCACCTCGCGCGCGGCCATGCCGTCGCCGCCGCCGAGGATCAGCACGCGCGCGTGCGGGCCGCTCATCGCCGGGTGGACGAGGGCCTCGTGGTACCGGCGTTCGTCACGGCCGCCGACGCGCAGCCGGCCGTCGAGGAAGAGGTCGAGGGGACGGCCGTGGGTGCCGCCGGTGAGGACGACCTCCTGGACGTCTGTCTGGAGGGCGACCCGGACGTCGTCGCCGTAGACCGCGTGCCGTGCGGCCCGTTCGAAGTCGTCGACGTGGGCGGCGGCGGAGGCGAGGACGCCGAGGACGGTCACGTTGGCGACGAGGAGGGTCCAGCGGGCCCGGCGGGACAGGTCGCGGCGGAACAGGCCGAGGACCAGGGCGCCGCCGGCGACGACGTTGACCGTGCCGGTGAGCAGGGTGCCCGTCAACTGGCCCAGGAAGGGCAGCAGGAGGAAGGGGAAGGCCAGGCCGCCGACCAGCGCGCCGACGTAGTCCGCCGCGAACAGGTCGGCCACCGCGCCGCCCGCGTCCTGGCGGCGGATGCGCTGGATGAGTTCCATCAGCAGCGGCACCTCGGCGCCGATCAGCAGGCCGATGGCGAGGGAGAAGGCGACCAGGAGGCAGCGCGGTCCTGCCGACCACAGGCCGCCCCAGCCGCCGGTCCAGGCGAAGACGGCGTACAGGGCCAGGGCGCTGCAGCCGCCGATCAGCGCCAGCGCGGCCTCCACCGCGCCGAATCCGGCCGCCGCGTGCCAGCGCAGCCGCTTCGCGGCCAGTGAGCCGACGCCCATCGCGAAGACCATCACGGACAGCACCACGGAGGCCTGGGTGACCGAGTCGCCGATCAAGTACGAGGCGAGGGCGACGAGTTCGAGTTCGTACACCAATCCGCAGGCCGCACAGACGAAGACGCACGCCAGGACCAGGAACCGGCCCGTCCCCGGCCGCACGGGCAGCGGCGCGGGGGCACCCCAGGGCGGCGGTGCGCCGGGCGGGGCGGGTGCGTGCGGATCGATCACTCTGCGACGTTACGTCACTCGCTCGGTACGCTTCGTCACCCACACGTGTGGAAAACGGCCGCCCTTGACGCCCTGTTGGTTTATGTCATCCGGGGATGGATTGGGTCACCGGAACCCGTACGCCGACCCTCGTCCGGGTCGCCACCAACTGGCCGTCCTGCGGGTACGCGTGCCAGGTCCGCCAGTGCACCTGGCCCTCGTATCGCTGGGCGAGCAGCGCGGTGAACGCGTGCGGGCTGCCCGGGAAGACTCCGGCGAGGCCGTGCGGATGCTCGGAGACGAGGGCGAGCAGTTCCTGGGCGCGGCCGGCGAAGGAGCCCGGTGACAGCACCTCGACACGGGCCGCGAACTCGTACTCCCAGTCGCCGATGCGCTTGGCGACCCCGAGCGGCAGGGGGGTGCTGGACCCCGGGATGCACGCCACCGTCTCCGAACAGCCGCCGCACTCCTCCTCCAGGAGCACCTGGTGGGACGCGCCCAGCAGTCTCAGCTGGAGTTTCGCCCCGGACAGTTCCAGGTCGAGGGTGGCCAGGGCGGGCAGCGGCTCGCGCCCCAGGGCCCAGGCGAGGTCGGCCGCGCGCGTATCGGTGTAGGTGGTGTTCAGGGTCGTGAGCATGGATCGGCTCCGCTAACACGCAAATGGGGAGGAGGGTGGTCCGGCGCACCTCGGTGGACACCGGGAGATCGGCCCGGCCGGCCCAGCCGGGGGGAGGGGTGTCGTCAGGACGTCCGAGGCGCTGCTTTGGTGATTTAGAGGGAATCATGAACTGTGGCGCTGCCACAGCGTTTTTACCCAACTTCGTGGGGTTTCCATCCCTCAGAGGGCTCCACAGCTCAACTGTTCAACCACGTTGTGCGCCCTGCTCCCTCTGGCGCACGCCGGGGCGCCCGGGGAGAGCCCCCCGCTCTCCGCCCGGACGCCCCGGTTCCCCCCTTCCCCCCGGTCTCCCGGATCTCCCGGATCCCCCGGTCAGCTGCCCCCGCCGCAGCCGCCCCCGCCGCCGCACGACGAGCCGCCGCCGCAGGAGGAGTGCCCTCCGCCGCACGAGTGACCCCCGTGTCCCCCATGCCCGCCGTGGCCTCCGTCCGAGGACGACGATCCCGAGTCCCCGGCCCACCAGCTGCCCGAGCTGTCGTAGGAGGAGGAGCCGCCCCGGCCGGACGCCCCCCTGGTCATCCCGCCCTTGCGGGCCGCGGTCCCGACGATCACCAGGCAGACGATCGCGGCCGCCACCACGATGAAGACGATGCCCATGGCGTCACCTTCTTTCCGTTCGCACGGAGCGACCCCCCGTGGGCGCCCCGGCCGCCGCGTGAGAGCGGCGTGAGCCGGTGATGCCCGGCCCTCCGGACGGCCAAAGCAGAGTTGAGGAACTCCAGAGCTTGGGCGCAGGATGGCCGGCATGACCTCCAGCGAACGCCCTCTCCTCAACCGCCGGCTCGCAGAGTTCGGGACCACGATCTTCGCCGAGATGTCCGCGCTGGCGCTCAGCACCGGGTCCATCAACCTGGGGCAGGGGTTCCCGGACACCGACGGCCCCGAGGAGGTCAGGGAGGCGGCCGTGCGGGCGCTGCGCGAGGGACGCGGCAACCAGTACCCGCCGGGGCCGGGCGTCCCCGAACTGCGCACCGCGATCGCCGCACACCAGGAGCGCCGGTACGGGCTGTCGTACGACCCGAACGCGGAGGTGCTGGTCACGGCGGGCGCCACGGAGGCGATCGCGGCCGCCCTGCTCGCCCTGGTGGAGCCGGGTGACGAGGTCGTCGCCCTGGAGCCGTACTACGACTCCTACGCGGCCTGCATCGCGATGGCCGGCGGCACCCGGGTCCCGGTCACCCTCCGCCCGGACGGCGCCACCTTCCGCCTCGACCTCGACGAGTTGCGCGCCGCCGTCACCCCCCGCACCCGCCTCCTCCTGGTCAACACCCCGCACAACCCGACCGGCACGGTCCTCACCCGCGCCGAGCTGACCGCGATCGCCGAGCTGGCGGTCGAGCGGGACCTGCTGGTCGTCACGGACGAGGTCTACGAGCACCTGGTCTTCGACAAGGCCGGGCACCTCCCCCTCGCGACCTTCCCCGGCATGCGCGAGCGCACGGTCACCATCGGGTCGGCAGGCAAGACCTTCTCCTTCACCGGCTGGAAGGTCGGCTGGGTGACCTCGACGCCGGAGCTGGTCACGGCGGTGCGCTCGGCGAAGCAGTTCCTGACCTACGTCGCCTCGGGCCCCTTCCAGTACGCGGTCGCGGAGGCCCTCGCCCTCCCGGACGCCTACTTCGAAGCCTTCCGCGAGGACATGCGGACCAAGCGCGACATCCTCGCGGCGGGCCTCGCGGAGGCGGGCTTCAAGGTCTACGACACCGCCGGCACGTACTTCATCACCACCGACATCCGCCCCCTCGGAGAGACCGACGGCTTCGCCTTCTGCCGTTCGCTCCCGGAGCGGGCGGGCGTCGTCGCCATCCCCAACGCGGTCTTCTACGACCACCGGGAGGCGGGCGCCCCGTTCGTACGGTTCGCGTTCTGCAAGCGCCCCGAGGTGCTCAAGGACGCGGCGGAGCGGCTGCGCCGACTGGCGTAGCCGCTCCCGTTCACCCGGGCCTACCTGCGGGCGCTCGCGGTCAGCGTGGCGTAGCCGATGACGTGGCTCGACATGGTGAACGTCGTGACCGTGGCGGGGGTGGTCGCCGGCAGGTCCAGACTGGGCGTGTCCAGTGCGTACACGGTGATCCGGTAGTGGTGGGCGATGTCGCCGACCGGCGGGCAGGGGCCCAGGTAGCCGGTCTGTCCGGCGTCGTTCGTGCCGGCCACCGCGCCCGTGGGCAGGGTGCCGCCCAGCGCGGTGTCGGTGGTGGGGATGTCCCAGGTCAGCCAGTGCCAGAAGCCGGCCCCGGTGGGGGCGTCGGGGTCGTACAGGGTGACCGCGTAGCTGCGGGTGCCCTGCGGCGCGCCGTGCCAGGCCAGCCGGATCTGCCGGTTGCCGCTGGAGCAGCCGAACGAGTCGGCGTAGGCGTCGGCCGGGAAGGTGCCGCCGTCACGGACGTCCGGGCTGGAGACCGCGAAACGGGCGGCGGAGTCCGGGACGCCCTTGCGGACCCGGCTGTAGCCGTAGCCGCCGTCGTGGGCGGAGGCGCTGCGGGCGGCGGTGTGGCCCCGGTCGTGTGCGGCGCCGGTGTCGGCGTTGGCCGTGGTCACGCCGGTCGTCACGGCGGCGACGGCGGCCAGCGCGGCGGCGGCTCGGGTCGTCTTCCTCATCGTGCCCTCCTGGGCCGGTCGAGCGGGTCGGTGACCCCACGATCAAGGCCGCGGCGGACCCTCGGGAAGGCGCTCCGGATCCTGGCATCCGGGGTGCCAGGATCCGGTCTCGACAGCGGCCGGCCGGGGCCGGAATCATGACGGCATGACGAGCAGCCGATCACCGGGGCGCCCGGAGCTGGGAGAGTTCCTGCGCGCCATGCGGGCACGGCTGCTCCCCGCCGAGGTCGGGCTGCCGGACGGGAGCCGCCGCCGGACGCCGGGGCTGCGCCGCCAGGAGGTCGCCCAGCTCGCCGCCGTCAGCATCGACTGGTACATCCGCCTCGAACAGGGCCGGGTCGGCACGCCCGGCGCCGCCGTCCTGGACGCCGTCGCCCAGGCGCTGCGGCTGTCGCCGTCCGAACGCCGGCACCTGCATCTGATCGCCCGGGGCGAGACCCCGGTCGCCGAGCATCTGACCACCCCGGTCGGCGACTCGCTGCGGGTGCTGCTCGCCGGGATGCCGATGATCCCCGCCTACGTCATCGACTTCCGCTTCGACGTACTGGCCCACAACAGTGCGGCGAAGGCGCTGTTCGGCGCCGACTTCGGGACGGGTGAGGCGTCGAACTCCGCCCGGGTGCTGTTCCTGTCGCACATGCGCGCGATGCAGCTGGACTGGGAGCGGGTCGCCCGCGAGAGCGTCGGCAACCTGCGGGCCAATCTCGCCCGCCACCCCGACGACCCCCGCCTGCGGGAACTGATCGCCGAACTGCGCGGCCGAAGCGTGGAGTTCGCGGCCTGGTGGGACGACCACACGGTGCGGCAGCGGGCCCACGGCCGCAAACGCGTCCGGCACCCGCGCGCCGGTGACCTCGCCCTCTGCTACGACACCCTGGCCACCCTGGACGACTCGGACCAGTGCCTGATCGCGGTCACCCCGGCGGACCAGGCCACCGAGGACGCCCTGCGCAGGCTCATGACCGGCCCGGGTCTGCACGCCATCGGCGCGTGAACCACCGCCCCGCCCCCTGAGCGGAACCGCCCCCACCGGCCGACGGACGATCACCTCGCGCGCGGAGCATCGTGCGCGGAGCATCGTGCGCGGAGAACAAGCGGTTTCCCCTGATCGTGATCGCGACCGTGGCGGTCGGGCCCGATACCACCCCCGGGCCCCTCGGCGGCCCGCACCACGCCAGGGGGCGTGCCCCTCCGCTACCCCATCGGACGCATATTTCTCGCCCTCCCCTCGGTCCCCCGGCAGGGTGCGAATGTGAGCCACGCCAGCACCACCGCCAGTACGACCACCAGCACCACCGCTCTCGCCCCGTCCCTCGCACAGCGACCCGGCACCCGGATGTCCGTCCTCACGGCGGGCGGCGTCGCGGTCGGGCTGTTCGTGGCGGCCCGGCTCACCGGCATGGCCGTGGTCGCGCTGGCCGCCTGGGCGGGCGGCAGGCATCCGCTGACCCTGCTCGGCCGGTCCTGGGACTCGGTCTGGTACCTGGGCATCGCGGCGCACGGCTACGGCCGCACCCTGTACTTCCGCCCCGACGTCATCCACAGCGACCTGGCGTTCTTCCCGCTCTACCCGGCCCTGATCCGCACCCTGACGGCCGTCACCCCGCTGAGCGGGGCGGGTGCCGGCCTGCTGGTCTCCTGGACGGCCTCCGCCGTGGCCGCCGCCGGCATCTACGCGGTGGGCGCCCGGCTGCACGGCCGCGCGGTGGGCACGGCCCTCGTCCTGCTCTGGGGCCTGCTCCCGCACTCCGTGGTGCTGTCCATGGCGTACACGGAACCGGTCCTGACCGCGTTCGCCGCCTGGTCCCTGTACGCGGTCCTGGCCGGGAACTGGCTGTGGGCGGGCGCGCTGGCCGCCCTGGCGGGCCTGTCCCGGCCGAACGGCTTCGCGGTCGCGGCGGCCGTCCTGCTCGCCGCCGGCTGCGCGATACACCGCTCCCGCGGCCGGGTTGCCCACAGGCTGTGGACGGGCGCGGCACTCGCCCCGCTCGGCTGGCTCGCGTACGTCCTGTGGGTGGGCCGCCGCACCGGCGATCCGCTCGGCGGCTACTTCGGCGTACAGCGGCTGTGGGGCTCACGCTTCGACCTCGGCCGGGGCTCGCTCGGCTTCGTCCGCGACCTGCTGCTGCGCGGCGACCGCTTCGTCTTCCCGATGGCCCTGGTGATCGTGGCGACGGCGGTGGTCCTCTACGCGCTCCTGCTGCTGGACCGGGCCCCGCTGCCGCTCCTCGCCTACACCGCCGTACTCCTGCTGATCACGCTGGGCGGCTCGGGCTTCTTCGAGTCCAAGCCGCGCTTCCTCCTGCCGGCCTTCCCGCTCCTCCTCCCGCTGGCCCGGGCGCTGGTCCGCACGGCGAGAGCCCGGCCCTGGCACGCGTCCGTGGTGGTCGCGGCCCTGGCCGGGCTCTCGTTCGGCTACGGCGCGTACCTGGTCGTCGTCGCCGGCACGCCCCTGTAGAGCTGCCTACTCGTCGTCGCTCTCGGGCTGGTCGGCGTCGTTGACGGCCTCCTCCAGGCCGAGCTGCTCGACGAGCCACTTGTCGAACTCGATCGCGGCCCGCACCCAGCTGACCGTGGACGACACGAAGTGGTTGATGTCGACGCCCATGCCGATCAGCATCTGCGCCTCACCGATGAGACGGACGGTGCCGTCGTCATGGGTGTGGGTGTAGACCTTGGGCCACAGCGTCCGACGGTTCCAGTCGTCGATGGACTCCAGGAGCTGGGGCTTCTCGTCGATCTTGTGGGGGCGGTCGTAGAACGTCCGCACCGAGAAGACCGACTGCTCGTCCTCGCCACGGAACATGAAGTACGTACGGAACTGCTCCCACGGCGCCGCGAGGTCACCCTCGTCGTCGACGACGTACTTGAGCTCCATCTGGTCGAGGAGCTGCTTCACAAGATCCTGATCCGGGACGACGGGGCCCGCCGGTCCTTGGGGCTGCGGCTCCGGCTGGCCGCCGAAGCTCGGAATCGAGGACGGGTCGATGGACATACGTGAACACTCCTGCGGTCGTCTGGCTCGTCCGGTCATCACTGAGACCAGACGTAAGACCCACCCTCTCTCCCTTGCACCGTGACCGGCAACCCGCTCACCCCCGAGCCGCCGATTCGCGCCGGATCAACGAGATGAATACCGGAATCCAGGCCCCCGGCCCCTGGTCCGTCGAAGCTCGGCGAAAGAGCGTCGGACCACTCTCCAAAGCAGTCGATTCCGCCTGAATCCTCGTCCCACCCGTGCTCTCGACTCGAGACTCACCGCACATCGCGTGCCACCAGCTCACCGGTGATGCCCCTGTGCGGCCCTGTGCGGCCCGGCTCCGCAAGGCGGTGAAGGCGGACGGGCCCGCCACCCACCGGGTGACGGGCCCGCCTCTCGCGGTTGCTACAGGGTTTTACCGGTGCCTTCGGTGGTGCTTTCCGCCGTCACCGGGCCCACGATCAGGCCCTCCCCGAAGGCGTCCACGCGGATCGTGTCGCCGTCCTTGACCTCGCCGGACAGGATCTCCTTGGCCAGCCGGTCGCCGATGGCGGTCTGGACCAGGCGGCGCAGCGGCCGGGCGCCGTACGCCGGGTCGTTGCCCTCCTCGGCGAGCCAGGCCAGCGCCTCGGGAGTGATCTCCAGGGCGAGCCGGCGGTCGGCCAGGCGCTTGGCCAGCCGGTCGATCTGGAGCCGGGCGATCCGGGCCAGCTCATCCTTGGCCAGGGCGGAGAAGACGACCAGGTCGTCCAGGCGGTTGAGGAACTCCGGCTTGAAGGACTGCCGGACCGTCTCCAGGACCTGCCGCTTCTTCTCCTCCTCGCTGAGCACCGGGTCCACCAGGTACTGGCTGCCCAGGTTGGACGTCAGCACCAGGATGGTGTTGCGGAAGTCGACCGTGCGGCCCTGGCCGTCGGTGAGGCGGCCGTCGTCCAGCACCTGGAGGAGGATGTCGAAGACCTCGGGGTGGGCCTTCTCCACCTCGTCCAGGAGGACCACGGAGTAGGGGCGGCGGCGGACCGCCTCGGTCAGCTGGCCGCCCTCCTCGTAGCCGACGTATCCGGGCGGGGCGCCGACCAGCCGGGCCACGCTGTGCTTCTCGCTGTACTCCGACATGTCGATCCGGACCATCGCCCGCTCGTCGTCGAAGAGGAAGTCGGCGAGCGCCTTGGCCAGTTCCGTCTTGCCGACACCGGTCGGGCCGAGGAAGAGGAAGGAGCCGGTGGGGCGGTCCGGGTCGGCGATGCCGGCACGGGACCGCCGTACGGCGTCGGACACCGCGCGTACGGCCTCGGCCTGGCCGATGAGGCGGCGGCCCAGCTCGTCCTCCATGCGGAGCAGCTTCTGGGTCTCGCCCTCCATGAGGCGCCCGGCGGGGATGCCCGTCCAGGCGGCCACCACGTCCGCGATGTCGTCGGAGCCGACCTCGTCCTTGACCATGGTGTCCCGGGCGGTCTCCTCCTCGGCCTCGGAGGCGGCCTCCAGCTCCTTCTCCAGCTGCGGGATCTCCCCGTACAGCAGCTTGGAGGCGGTGTCGAAGTCGCCGTCGCGCTGGGCGCGTTCGGCGGTGCCGCGGAGTTCGTCGAGCTTCTCCTTCAGCTCGCCGACCCGGTTCAGGGACTGCTTCTCGCGCTCCCAGCGGGCGTTGAGGCCGCGCAGGTCCTCCTCCTTGTCGGCGAGGTCGCGGCGCAGCTTCTCCAGGCGCTCCCGGGAGGCCGGGTCGGTCTCCTTCTCCAGCGCCAGCTCCTCCATCTTCAACCGGTCGACGACGCGCTGGAGTTCGTCGATCTCGACGGGCGAGGAGTCGATCTCCATACGGAGCCGCGAGGCCGCCTCGTCGACCAGGTCGATGGCCTTGTCGGGGAGGAAGCGGGAGGTGATGTAACGGTCGGAGAGGGTGGCGGCGGCCACCAGCGCGCTGTCGGCGATCTGGACCTTGTGGTGGGCCTCGTACCGGCCCTTGAGGCCACGGAGGATGGCGATGGTGTCCTCGACGCTCGGCTCCGCCACCAGCACCTGCTGGAAGCGGCGCTCCAGCGCCGGGTCCTTCTCGATCCGCTCCCGGTACTCGTCGAGGGTGGTCGCACCGACCATGCGCAGCTCGCCGCGGGCCAGCATCGGCTTCAGCATGTTGCCGGCGTCCATGGCGGAATCACCGCCGGCTCCGGCGCCGACGACCGTGTGCAGCTCGTCGATGAAGGTGATGATCTGCCCGTCGGAGTCCTTGATCTCGGCGAGGACGGTCTTCAGCCGCTCCTCGAACTCGCCCCGGTACTTCGCGCCCGCGACCATCGCACCCAGGTCCAGCGCCACCAGCCGCTTGTTCTTCAGCGACTCCGGCACGTCCCCCTTGACGATCCGCTGGGCGAGCCCCTCGACCACGGCGGTCTTGCCGACGCCCGGCTCGCCGATGAGCACGGGGTTGTTCTTGGTACGGCGGGACAGCACCTGCACGACCCGCCGGATCTCCTGGTCCCGTCCGATGACGGGGTCGAGCTTGCCGTCCCGGGCGGCGGCCGTGAAGTCCGTCCCGAACTTCTCCAGCGCCTTGTACTGGCCCTCCGGGTCGGCGCTGGTCACCCGGCGTCCGCCGCGCGCCTTCCGGAAGGCCTCCACCAGCTTCTTCGCGGTGGCCCCCTGCCGGTCGAGCACCTCGCCGGCCGCACCGCCCTTCGCGGCGATGCCGATGAGCAGGTGCTCGGTGGAGAGGTAGTCGTCGCCGAGGTCACGGGCGCGGTCGGCCGCGTCGGCGAGGACCGCGAGCAGTTCGCGGTTGGGCTGCGGGGGCGCGACCGTGGAGCCGGTCACGCTGGGCAGCGCGGCCAGCGCGCGCTCGGCGCCCTGGCGTACGGCGGCCTGGTCGGCGTCGACGGCCGCGAGCAGGTCGGTGATGTTCTCGTTGTCCTGCCCGGCAAGCAGAGCCAGCAGCAGGTGAACAGGCGTCAGATCCGCATGCCCCTCGGTCACGGCCCGGCTGCTGGCCGCGTTGATCGCGTCCCGGCTCCTGTTGGTCAGCTCGGCGTCCACGTTCGCGTTCTCCTCCTCGGCATCGTTCGGCTGACTCAGCCAACGTACATAAAGTTGAGTCTATTCCACTCAAGGTGGAGACGGGAGCCTTTCTGGGGACCAGCTTCGGGGGTGCGAGGGCTTGGCGTGACGGGGGGGGTGGGGATGGAAGGGGGCCGCGCGGGCGAGCGGCCGGGAGAGTGCCCTGGGTGAGGGCGGCACCCGTTCGCGGCGGGCGCCGAAGACGCGGTGGTGTGGGTGCCGGGGCGCAGGGGGCGGGATCGAGTCGGCCACCCCGGGGCGGCCGCCCTGTTCTACCGGGCTTCCACCGGCGGGTTTCAGCCACCGTGGACCTTGGCCGAAACCGGCCGATACGTCGAAATGTCCCCAGAAAACTGCAGCGGCGTCACCGTGTTCAGGTCACGGTGACGCCGCTGCGGGGGGAAGCACCTGAGCGATCTTTTACGACGGGGGAATCGCGTCAGGCACTGCGGGGGGTGGCCGAGATGGTCCTCAGGTCAGGTACCTCCGGCTCAGCCAGCCGGTGGTCCCGTTGGTCCAGATTCACAAAAATCATTCCGTACCGGACGGCGCACCGCACGGGCTGCGGCGCACCCCGGGGCTTACGCAGGCACCGGTAGGCCCGTACGTCCTCGTCCTCGTCCCGCGTGACGACGACCGGCTCACCGAAGACCGTCACCATCAGCGAGTCACCACTGTGGGGGATGGCGGTGACCAGGTCGATGAAGTGCCAGCCAGAGCGGTAGGCGGTGGCCATTTCACGACGGAAGGATCGGTCGTCGGGTGGGGTGGTCACGTCAGCTCCCGGTTCCTTCCGCGGTGTCCACTACAACACTCGGCCAGCTGGTATTGGCCCGAACGTCACCCTTCGCGTCGGCAGCACCACTCCACGCAACGA
Source organism: Streptomyces sp. NPDC058683 (assembly GCF_042716195.1). Lineage (NCBI taxonomy): Bacteria > Bacillati > Actinomycetota > Actinomycetes > Kitasatosporales > Streptomycetaceae > Streptomyces > Streptomyces sp. NPDC058683. The sequence goes on along the minus strand of NZ_JBHXSK010000007.1, from coordinate 155,389 downwards.
GGGCCATGACAACGGAGCAGGCGGTGACAAGCACCGACCGAAGCAATTTCCCGCGCATGTTCGGCTTCGTCCTCACTTGAAGGTCCCTGCTCCTTCGTCTTCTACGACGATGGCTCATTCGGACACGTCGTGGCCACACAATCAATGCATCATGTTCCTGCATGTTCAGGACCCTGGGGGGTGGAGATTTGATAACGAATCAGACAAAGGAGACGCATCCCCACGCGGTGACAGAACTGTGTGAGGACGGTGCCCGCGTCTACGCCACAGCTCTGCGCGCGGGACGCGTCGCGCGCGCGGATGCGGAGGCGGCCCCCTGCCTGATGGAGTTCGCCCTGCTCCATCCGGATCCGGACGACCCGGACTGGCTGCGTCCGGTGCCCCCTGCGGTGGCCCTGGCAAGACGGCTCAGCCCTCTTGAACACGAGATCTCCGAACGCCGGCGCCTGTCGACCGAGTTGGCCGAGTCGTTCGAGCCCTTTATGACGCTCAGCACACAGGTCATGGCGACCAGCGACTCGATCGCCGTACTCGAAGGCGGCGACCGTATCAACGCGGCGCTCAACCTGGCGACGGCGCAGTGTCAGACGGAGGTGCTCAGCGTCCATCCGAGCGAACGCGTCTCCGAGCGCAACGTGCTGCGCGGGATGGAGCGTGACCGGCCTCTCATCGAACGAGGGGTCCGTATCCGCACCCTGTACCAGCACACGGCCAGGCACAACCCGGAGAAGCTGGCCTACGCCGCCTATCTCGCGGACGGCAAGGCGGAGTACCGCACGATCGACGAAGTCGTGGAGCGCCTGATCATCTGCGACGAGACGGTCGCCTTCATCCCCATCCGCGACGACCAGCAGGTCGCGCTCGAAGTACGCCACCCGGGCCTGGTCCGCTATGTGATCAAGGTCTTCGAGTTCATGTGGAGCCGTGCGGTACCCCTGAACATCGACGGGCCGTACGAAGCGGCGCCCGACGGCATCACAGAGATTCAGCACTCCATCGCGAAGCTTCTGGTGGAGGGCCATGTCGACGAGGCCATCGCCCGCCGGCTGGGCATGAACGTCCGCACCTGCCGCGCCCATATCGCCAAACTGGCCCAGGCACTGGGCAGTGGCAGCCGTGCCCAGCTCGGGTATCTGATCGCGCAGTCGGGGATTCTGAACACCGGCAGCGCCCCCGCCGGTCCGGAGGACGGTCGGTGACCCCGGGGGCAGCTCCCCCGCCACCGCATCCGAACCATGCCGTCACCGAGTTGCGCGAGGCCGGTGACGGGCTGCACGGGCAGGCGCTACGCGAGGGCCACCTGGACGCCGCCGCGTCCGTCGCGGCCCCCTGCCTGGCCGAGACCGGGCTGCTGCGTCCGGCCCCCGGCCACCGGGACCGGTTGCAGCCCCTGGCGCCCGCCGCCGCCCTGACCCGGCTGCTGCGCGCCACCCGGGCCAAGATCGCGGACACCGGCACCGGCCTCCCGCTGATGCGGCTCCGCACCGGCACCGCGCGCATCAACGACGCCATGTCCGCGGGGGACCAGGAACTGCTCTGCGTCCAGCCGCACACCGGTCGTGTCGGTCCGCGTGGCAATGCCGCCGACGCGATCTCCTTCGACCGGTATCAGCGGTTCCTGGAACGCGGCGGCCGTATCCGCACCGCCCGCGTCCACATCGCCAAGCTCGCCACCACCCTCGGCAGCGACAGCCGCGCCCAGCTCGGCTACCTCATCGGCCGGTCGGGGATCCTTGATCAGGAAGGCTGATCACGGCCGGCGCCCCGCTCGCCTCGCCCGGCGGCCGGTCCAGCCCCACCTGCGCTATCCGCACGCCCAGTTGGGTGCGGCTGGCCGCGCCCAGCGTCTCCGAGAGGCGGGCGATGTGGGCGCGGCAGGTACGGACGCTGATGCCCAGGCGTTCGGCGATCACCGCGTCCTGATGGCCCTCCGCGAGCAGCGCCGCGATGGACTGCTCCCGGTGCGAGATGCCCTTGATGCCGGTGTCGGGGAGCGGGGTGGTGAGGGGGACCGCGAGGCGCCACAGGCGTTCGAAGACGGTGACGAAGTACTCGACCAGGGCGGGATGGCGCAGCTCCAGGGCCATCGTGCGGTCGGTGTTGGCGGGGATGAAGGCGACCGTGCGGTCGAAGAGGATGAGGCGGTCGATGACCTCGTCGAGCGTCCGGGCCTCCACCGCGTCGCCCATCAGCTCCAGGTAGTTGAGCAGGCCCTGGCCGTGCCGGGCGACATGCGTGTACAGGTCCCGCATGCGCACGCCCCGGCCGCGCAGGGCGACCGCCCGGTGCAGTCCCTCGGTCAGCTCGGACTCACGGCGGATACCGCCCGGCTGCACGGTCAGCACCTCGCCGGTGCACGCCTCCGTCGCCTCGTCCATCGCCGCCTGGATCCGTGACAGCCCGTCCAGGACCCGGATCGCCGCCGTGCCCTCGGCGGAGGCCGACACCACCTGCAGCTGCCGGCCCAGACCGGCGTACCACTCGAAGGCCTCGACCGCCGAGCCCACCCGCCGCTGGCTGTCGGTGACCTCGTCGTAGACCCCGCGCAGCAGCCGGGTCATGACCTCCTGCGGGGAGGTCGGCACCAGCCAGTCCATGTCGTCGGGGTCCGGGTGCAGCAGCGCCAGCTCCAGCAGGCAGGGCACCGCGTCGGCGTCCGTGCGCGGTACCCGGCCCCGGCGCACGGCGCGGGAATACACGCGGTCCCCGGCGGTGCACAGCCGGTCGGCACCGTGTGGATGCTTGTCCGTCCCGTGCCCGGCCATCGCCCATTCCACCCCCGGTTTGCTGCCTCTTCCGCAGCGCAACTATGAGCGGTCCGGACCGGGTCCGCAACACGGCTCCCCTCGCACCCGGCGTCGCGATAGGCCGATACGCTCCGGTATCTCCCGGCCTCCGCAGCCCGCGCTGCAACAAGATGACGGTGGTGGCGGCAGAACCACAGAGGCATCGTGGGTACCGCTTCCCACGGGTGTTCGCCGGACACCCAAAGGGGCCCCGGTCCGGCCTCCCCCGATCGGATCCGGGGCCCCCGCAACGCGCCCACGGGGGAGGCGCGTTGCGAGGAGGGCCGCTCGCGGGCACGTCACGCGGGGACCTGGCGAATCCCCGAAATCCGCCGGTGATCACCGTGTTACGTGCCCGCTCTAACGTCCCTTCATGGCGGACATATTTGACGCGTACGCGTTGGCCGACGCGTGGGACGAGATGTTTGTGCGGCCGGGTGAGGTCAGGACCGCCTATGAGCCGGTACTGGCGGCACTCCAGCCGATCGAGCCCGGTGAACTGCGCTTCCGGGCCGACCAGATGGCCCGCGCCTTCACCGACCGTGGCGTGACCTACGCCTTCGCGGGCGAGGAGCGGCCCTGGCCGCTGGACCTGGTGCCCAGGATCCTCGACGCCCTGGAATGGGACCTCGTACGAAGAGGCGTGGCCCAGCGGGTCAGAGCCCTGGAGGCCTATCTCGCCGACGCCTACGGGCACGCCCGGGCCTTCGAGGACGGGGTGGTGCCTTGGCGGCTGCTGCTGTCCTCGCCCCACTTCCACCGGGCGGCGCACGCGGTGGAACCGCCCGGCGGGGTGCGCATCCACGTGGCCGGAATCGACCTGGTGCGGGACGAGGCCGGGGAGTTCCGGGTCCTCGAGGACAACGTGCGGGTGCCGAGCGGGGTGTCGTACGTCATCGAGAACCGGCGGGCGATGACCCGGATCTTCCCCTCGCTCTTCGCCGAACAGCATGTGCTGCCGGTGGACGGGTACGCCGGGCGGCTGCTCGCCGCGCTGCGCGCCGCCGCGCCCGGCGGGGCGGCGAGCGATCCCCGGGTGGTGGTGCTCACCCCGGGGCCCGGCAACGCGGCCTACTTCGAACACGCCCTGCTGGCCCGGCTGATGGGCGTGCAGCTGGTCGAGGGTCACGACCTGGTGTGCCGCAACAACCGGGTGTGGATGCGGACGACGCGCGGCGAGGTGCCCGTGCACGTCGTATACCGGCGCCTCGACGACGACTTCCTGGACCCGCTGCACTTCCGCCCCGACTCGGTGATCGGCTGCCCCGGCATCCTGAACGCCGCCATCGCCGGTCACGTCACACTCGCGAACGCCGTGGGCAACGGCATCGCGGACGACAAGCTCCTCTACACCTACGTCCCGGATCTCATCCGCTACTACCTCGGTGAGGAACCGATTCTCCCCAACGTGGAGTCCTACCGACCTGATGAACCGGGCCAGTTGGAGGCGGTCCTCGACCAGCTCGACCAGCTGGTCGTGAAGCCCGTCGACGGTGCCGGCGGACAGGGCATCGTGATCGGGCCGAAGGCCGACGCCGAGACCCTGGAACGCACTCGCAAAGCCGTTGTCGCCGATCCGCGCGGCTTCATCGCGCAGCGTCCGGTCGCCCTCTCCACCTCTCCCACCCTCGCGGGTGAACGCATGGCACCCCGCCACATTGACCTGCGCCCGTTCGCCGTGAACGACGGCGACGACATCTGGGTGCTGCCCGGCGGACTGACCCGGGTCGCCCTCCAGGAGGGCAACCTGATCGTCAACTCCAGCCAGGGCGGCGGCTCCAAGGACACCTGGGTGCTCGCCGACGGCCCCGCCGAGCGGCCCGCACCGGCCCCGGCCGGCACCGTCCCGGAGATCGCCCCGCGCCTCCTGGGCCCCGACGGCATCCGTCCCGACGTACCGGAAGGAGCGCACCAGCAGTGAACGACGTGATCCTCTCCCGTATCGCCGAGGCACTGACCTGGACCGGACGGTACGTCGAGCGCGCCGACGCCACCGGCCGCATCCTCGACGCCTACCTGCACCGGATGCTGGAGGACCCCTGGCGCGACGAGGACACGGCCTGCCGGTCGCTGTACGCGATCCTCGGCGTCGACGCCGGCCCGGAGCCCGTGGACATGCAGCAGGTCCTGGACCAGCTCGCCTTCGACGCCCGCTCGACGGGGGCGATCGAGGGGGCGCTGGGCGCCGCCCGCCGGAACGCGCGCAGCGCCCGTGAGGCCGTCTCCTCCGAGATGTGGGAGTGCCTCAACTCCACCTGGCACGCCCTGGCCGGACAGCGCCTGGCGGCCCGCCGCACCGGCCCCTACTCCTATCTGGAGCTGGTACGGCGCCGGGCCGCCCTCTTCTTCGGTCTCGCCGACTCCACCATGAGCCGCGACGACAGCTGGCGGTTCGTCGTCCTCGGCCGGAGCCTGGAGCGGGTGGACATGACCGTACGGCTGCTGGCGGTGCGCGTGCTGGACGCGGCGCACGCGCCGGACTGGCCGACGCTGCTCAGCGCGAGCGGCGCCGACGAGGCCTACGCGCGGGTGCACAGCGGGTTCGGGGACACCCCGAGAGTGGCCGGGTTCCTGCTCCTGGACCGGGACTTCCCGCGTTCGGTGCTGCACGCGCTGACCACGGCGGAGGAGTGTCTGGCCGCGCTCGGCCGGCCGCGGCAGGATCCGGCGCGGTCGCCGGTCGGGCGGCTTCGGACCCGGCTGGAGTACCTGGACACGCACACCCTGGAGGACCAGCTGCCGGTGCTGCTGCGGGATCTGCAGCAGGCCTGCATGGCGTCCGCCGACGCGGTGGCCGAGCGGTTCTTCCCGTACCAGGGGCCCGTCGAGTGGGCCCAGGAAGGAGCCTGAGATGGCTCGTCGCCTCCGTATCCGGCACGTCACCCGTGTCGCGTACGCCCGGCCCGCGGCCTCCTCGCACAACGAGGTCCGGATGACCCCGCTGACCCTGCCGGGGCAGACCACGCTGGACGCGCGGGTCACCGTCACTCCGGCGACCGCCGTCTGGTCGTACTGGGACTACTGGGGGACCCAGGTCACCGGGTTCGACCTGCTGGAGCCGCACGAGGATCTGACCATCACGGCGTCGAGCCTGGTGGAGACCTCGGCGCCGGGGCCGTTGCCGGAGCCGCCGGCCTGGGCGGAGGTGGCCGAACGGGCGGGCGGGTCACGGCTGCTGGAGTTCGTGTCCGGGACGTCCCGTACGACGGTGCCGAAGAAGCTGGTGAAGAAGGCACGGGAGGCCGCCGCCGGGCAGGGGCCGCACGAGGCCGCGGTGGCCGTCTCCGGGATGGTGGCCGACCGGGTCGCCTACCTCCCGGGGGCGACCAGTGTGAACACGTCACCGGCCGAGGCATGGGCCCAGCGGGCGGGAGTGTGCCAGGACATCACGCATCTGACGATCGCCCTGCTGCGGGGGCTGGGGCTGCCGGCCCGGTACGTCTCGGGGTATCTGCACCCGGAGCGGGAGGCGGAGCTGCACCGGCCCGTCGCCGGGCAGAGCCATGCCTGGATCGAGTACTGGGCGGGCGACTGGTGCGGCTACGACCCGACGAACCGGGTGCGGGCCGACGAGTCGCATGTGGTGGTGGCCCGGGGACGGGACTACGACGACGTCACGCCGCACAAGGGGATCTACCGGGGGGTTCCGGGAGGGGCGCCGGAGGTGACGGTGGAGTTCACCCGGGTCGCGTAGCCGGCCGCAGCGGCCCCGTTCCCCTCGCAGGGAAGGGGGCCGTCGGCAGGGCCTTACTTGAGGCCGGCCTCGTCGCAGGCCGTCTTGTACTCGGCGGTGCAGATCTGCGAGATCTTGTAGATGCCGTCCGCGACGACGGTGTCCTTGATCTTGCTCTTCGTCACGGCGTTGACCTGCACCAGCTGGGCCGGGATGTCCTTGTTGGTCGGGCTGTCGACCTGGTCCTGGGTGAGCGCGTCGAACTGGATGTCCTTGCCCTGCACCTTGTAGACGGCCATCTCGGCGGCGGCCTCGGCCTCGTCCGGGTAGGGCTTGTAGACGGTCATGTACTGCTCGCCGGCGAGGATCCGCTGAATGGCGTCGAGGTCCGCGTCCTGGCCGGTGACCGGCGGCAGGTCGGTGATGCCGGCCGCCTTGAGGGACTTGATCACCTCGGCCGCCATCGCGTCGTTCGCCGAGTAGACGGCGGCGACGTTGCCCTTGCCGATCGCGTTGATCGCCTCGGTCGTCTCCTTGCCGGCAGTCGGCGGGTCCCAGTCCTTGGTGTCGAACATGGCGTCGGTCGGAATCGACACCTTGCCGGTCAGCTCGGACAGGGCGCCCGTCTTGAACTGCTTGGCGTTCGGGTCCGTCGGCGAGCCGTTGATCATGATGACCTTGTCGGAGGTGTCGGCGTTCGGCCCGAGGCCCTCCAGGAGCGTACGGGCCTGCACCTCGCCGACCAGCTCGTTGTCGAAGGAGACGTAGCCGGCGATCGGGCCCTCGGCGAGGCGGTCGTAGGCGATGACCGGAATGCCCGCCTTCTCGGCGTTCTTCACCGTGCCGGCGATGGCGTGCGAGTCGACCGAGTCCAGGATGATCACGTCGATCTTGTCGTCGATCATCTTCTGCATCTGCTTCGCCTGCGTGGGGGCGGACGACTCGGCGTTCTGGTAGTCGACCCGGCCCTGCTTGTTGGTGAGCTCGGCGATCTTCGACTTCATGATCGGGTAGTCGAAGTTGGTGTACCGGGTGTTGATCTTGTCCGGCATCAGCACACCCACCGTGATGTCGTTGCCCTTCGTCGGGGTCGCGGACGTCGACGATCCTGTCGCGTTGAGCATGCCGCAGCCGGCAAGTGGAAGGGTCATCGTGGACGCGGCCACAAACATGGCTATACGACGCATTCGGGGGCTCACTTCATGTGCGTTCCGGACATGGGACTGCTTGCGACCCAGATGTCTGAAAAGACAACGCGTATGCCATACCCGGCGTCAAGCGGAACCACTTAACGAGTGCGCAACACTACGCTCCGCTGTGTCTGTGAAGGGTATGCGGAACCGCCTGCAAACACCCTTTACGGACCCTCCATCCAAAGGGAGTTCACGGGCAGGCAAAGATCAGTACAACCAACTCCTTTCCTCATGAGTCGACATCGGGACGGCTCCGCCCGTCGCACGGATACGACCAGAGGATCGAATGAACCCAGCCAGACGCACCGCGGCCGGCGCCGTGGTGCTCGCCACCGCCGGCACCCTGCTCGGCGGCGCCGGCGTGTCCGCCTCGGCGGCCACGACCACCTGCGCCTCCCCCGTCTACAAACGGCAGTTGTTCGCGAACACCACCTTCAAGGGCACCCCGAAGAAGACCGACTGCGACTCCGCGATCAGCGAGAGCTGGAGCGGCGCCCCCGCCTCCGGCCTGCCGAAGGACAACTTCGGCGTCCGCTGGACGGTGACCCGTGACTTCGGCTCCGGAGGCCCCTTCGCCCTCGCCGTCTCCGGCCTCGACGGGATCCGGGTGTACGTCGACGGCAGCCGCAAGCTCGACCTGTGGAAGAACACGTCCAAGACGGTGAGCAAGACCGTCAACGTGACGATCCCCAAGGGCAAGCACACCCTGCGGATCGACTACGTCAACTGGACCGGCGCCGCCAAGGTCAAGTTCGCCTACACTGCGAGGACTTCGGCCACCGTCGACAAGGTCAGGCCCCTCACCCCGCTGGATCCGCTGGTGTCCTACGACAGCAGCGCCAACACGACGAAGCTGAGCTGGACGAGGAACCAGGAGATGGACCTCGCCGGCTACCGGGTCTACCGGCGTCTGCGGGGCAGCACCAGCTGGACGAAGGTGGGAACGACCACGGCGACGTCCCTGACCGACGCCCCGCCCGCGACCGGCGCCCTCTACTACTACGAGATCCGCGCCTACGACAAGGCGGGCAACGAGTCGACCGGCACCGCCGACGCCCTGGTCGCCAGCACCGTGCTGAAGCCGCCGGACCGGTTCGCCGCGTCCGCCACCGACACGGGCGCCGAACTGAGCTGGTCGGGGGTGCACGCGGCGGTGAAGTACCGGGTGGAGCGGACCGACTTCTACGGCGTCGTCACCAAGTCCTGGGACCTCAAGTACACCGTGAGCCTCACCGACGACTCGCTCGCACGGGGCGAGATCGCCAAGTACCGGATCGCGTCCGTGGACGGCTCGGGCCACATGTCGGCGTTCACCGACCTCCAGGCGGTGACCCGCCCGCTGGCCGCACCCCGCGGGCTCACGGCGACCGCGGGCATCGGCAGCGCGACCCTCCAGTGGACGATGAAGCAGGAGGACGCCCCGTACGACGAGTTCCGCGTCTACCGCTCGACCACGCTGCCCGTGGACACCTCGACGGCGCGGTGGGTGACCTGTACGACCAGCTACACCACCCTCTCCGACGGGTCCCGCCGGTACAGCTGCGACGACTTCACGGCCGAGGAGGGCACGACCTACCACTACGCGGTGCAGAACGTGCAGTGGCCCCAGGTCTCCCCGCTCTCCGACACCGCGACCGTCACCACGCTGGTCTCGGACAAGCCGCCCGCCCAGGTGACCGGGCTGACGGCGACGGCCACGGAGTACGGCATCGAGCTGGACTGGGACGACAACACCGAGCCCGACCTGAAGCGGTACGTGGTCAACCGGGGCGTGGTGCTCGGCGAGGAGGGCGACGAGCAGGTCTGCTCCGGCTCGGAGTGGGCGTGGCTGCCGGCGGGCACCTCCCACTTCCGGGACGTACGGCTGCCGGACGGCAATCACGCCTGCTACTGGGTGGACGCGATCGACACGGCGGGCAACTCCAGCCGGTGGCTGGGGCCGGTGAGCGCCGTCGCCGTCGACGAGCTGGACCTGACCCCGTCGGTGGCGACCCCGGAGGGCTCCCCGCTCACCCTGACGGCGGACGTGACCGCCCCGGGCGTCCACCTGGCGTGGAACGCGGCCGACGCGGCGACCGGCTACCTGGTCTACCGCTGGGACCCGGCCACGCGGACGTACGAGAAGCTGGCGGCCACCACGGACCGCTCCTACGACGACACCACGGCCGGCGCCGGCACCACCCACTACTACTGGGTGACCGCGCTGTACGCCGACGGCACGGAGTCGGCGCCCGGTGCGGACTGGGCGATCCTGGAGCCGTGACCGGCATGGGAAAGGGCCCGGAGGTTCACCGCCTCCGGGCCCTTTGCCGTGTGCTCAGTCCTTGGCCTTCTTCGGCCGCCACACCACCAGCGCGCTGGTCTGCTGGACCTCCTGGTACGGGACCAGGTCACGGCGGTACGAGGCGTGCACCGCCGCTTCGCGCTGCCGCATCGCGGCCGCCGCGCCGTCCAGGGCCGCTTCCATCTCGGCCACGCGGGCCTGAAGCGCGGCGACCTGGTTCTCCAGTTCGATGATGCGCTTGATGCCGGCCAGGTTGATGCCCTCGTCCTGCGACAACGCCTGCACCTGGCGGAGCAGTTCGATGTCGCGGGCCGAGTAACGGCGGCCCCGCCCGGCCGTGCGGTCCGGGGAGACCAGGCCCAGGCGGTCGTACTGGCGCAGCGTCTGCGGGTGCAGTCCGGAGAGCTGGGCCGCCACCGAGATGACGTAGACCGGGGTCTCCTCGGTCAGCTCGTACGGGTTACGTCGACGGCCGTCCATCTCTGTCATGCTCCCTTCGCGGCCTCGAACAGCTCGGCGCGCGGGTCCTCGCCCGCGGTCGCCTCGCGATACGCCTCCAGCGCGTCACGAGCATTCCCCGACAGGTCCTTCGGGACACTCACCTCGACGGTGACCAGAAGGTCGCCACGGGTGCCGTCCTTGCGGACCGCGCCCTTGCCACGGGCGCGCATGGTGCGGCCGTTGGGCGTGCCCGGGGGCAGCTTCAGGGTGACCGGCGGCCCGCCCAGGGTGGGCACCCTGACCTCGCCGCCGAGCGCCGCCTCGGTGAAGGTCACCGGGACGGTCACCGTGAGGTTGTCCTCCTTGCGGCCGAACACCGGGTGGGTGTCGACGTGGACCATGACGTACAGGTCGCCCGCCGGACCGCCGCGCTCGCCCGGTGCGCCCTTGCCACGCAGCCGGATCCGCTGGCCGTCGGTCACCCCGGCGGGGATGCGGACCTGCATGGTCCGGGACGACTTGGCGCGGCCGCTGCCCTTGCAGTCGAGGCAGGGGTGCTCCGCGATCAGGCCGCGGCCCTTGCAGTCCGGGCAGGGGTCGGTGAGCGAGAAGCCGCCTCCGGAGCCCCGCGCCACCTGGCCGGTGCCGACGCAGGTCGGGCACACGCGCGGGGTGCCGTTCTTGTCGCCGGTGCCCGAACAGGCCTTGCAGGGGGCCTGCGAGGACATCCGCAGCGGGACCGTGGCGCCCTCGATGGCTTCCGTGAAGCTGAGCGTGACCTCGGACTCGATGTCCTGGCCGCGCCGCGGCTGGGTGCGGGTGCCCGCACCGCCGCCCCGGTTGAACAAGCCCCCCAGGACGTCGCCGAAACCGCCGCCGAAACCGCCCCCGCCCTGTTGCTGCTGCGGGTTGCCCCCGAAGAGATCGCCCAGGTCGAAGTTGAAGTTGCCGCCGCCCGCGCCCGGCCCGGGGCGGAAGCCGCCGTTGCCGAAGAGGGCGCGTGCCTCGTCGTACTCCTTGCGCTTCTTGGGGTCGCCGAGGATGTCGTTCGCCTCGGAGATCTCCTTGAAGCGCTCCTCGGCCTTGGCGTTGCCCTTGTTGGCGTCCGGGTGGAACTCGCGGGCGAGCTTCCGGTACGCCTTCTTGATCTCGGCCTCGGTGGCGTCCTTGGGGACGCCGAGGACCTTGTAGTAGTCCTTCTCGATGAAGTCCTTGGTGCTCATCCTCGACGCGCCCCCTTTCCGGTGTTCCGCTCGATCTCTACGACTTCAGCCCTCCTCAGGGCCGTTGTCCTTCTCGTCGCCGGCCGCGGGGGCCTCTTCGGTCCCCTCGGCCTTCACCGGCGTCGCCCCCGGCTGCGGTTCGGCGACCGCCACCCGCGCGGGGCGGATGGTGCGCTCGCCGATGCGATACCCGGGCTGCAGAATCGCCACGCACATCGTCTCGGTGACGTCGGGCGCGTACGAGTGCATCAGGGCCTCGTGGATCGTCGGGTCGAAGGGCTCGCCCTCCTTGCCGAACTGCTGGAGTCCCATCTTCGCCGCGACGGTCTCCAGCGACTCGGCCACCGACTTGAAACCACCGACCAGTTCGCCGTGTTCCCGGGCCCGGCCGATGTCGTCGAGCACGGGCAGGAGTTCGGTCAGGAGGTTCGCGATGGCGATCTCCCGGACCGTGATCCGGTCGCGTTCCACTCGGCGGCGGTAGTTCTGGTACTCGGCCTGGAGCCGCTGGAGGTCCGCGGTGCGCTCGCTGAGCGCGGTGCGCACCTGGTCCAGCTGCGCCGTCAGACCGGCCAGCTGTGCGCTTGAGTCCCCGGCCGGGGCCGCCCCCTGTGCGGGAGCGGCCTTCGGCTCGGCGTCGTCGGAGGTGGCGCCGGAGGGGACGTCGGGCTTCTCCTCGAAGCCCGGGGTCTCCTCCGTCACGCGGCACCGTCCTTGCGCTCGTCGTCGACGATCTCGGCGTCCACCACGTCGTCGGCGTCACCGGCAGCCGCACCGGCGGGACCGCCGGCGGCGGCCTGTGAGGCCTGGGCGTCGGCGTACATGGCCTGGCCGAGCTTCTGGGAGACGGCCGCGACCTTCTCGGTGGCGGTGCGGATCTCGGCGGTGTCCTCGCCCTTGAGCGTCTCCTTCAGCTCGGCGATGGACTCCTCGACCTCGGTCTTGATCTCGCCCGGGACCTTGTCCTCGTTGTCCTTGAGGAACTTCTCCGTCTGGTAGACGAGCTGCTCGCCCTGGTTGCGGGTCTCGGCGGCCTCGCGGCGGCGGTGGTCCTCCTCCGCGTACTGCTCGGCCTCCTGGCGCATCCGGTCGACCTCGTCCTTCGGCAGCGAGGAGCCGCCGGTGACGGTCATCTTCTGCTCCTTGCCCGTGCCGAGGTCCTTGGCCGTGACGTGCATGATGCCGTTGGCGTCGATGTCGAAGGCGACCTCGATCTGCGGGACACCGCGCGGGGCCGGCGGCAGACCGGTCAGCTCGAACATGCCGAGCTTCTTGTTGTACGCCGCGATCTCGCGCTCGCCCTGGTAGACCTGGATCTGGACGGAGGGCTGGTTGTCCTCGGCGGTGGTGAAGATCTCGGACCGCTTGGTCGGGATCGTCGTGTTCCGCTCGATGAGCTTGGTCATGATGCCGCCCTTGGTCTCGATGCCGAGGGACAGCGGGGTCACGTCGAGGAGCAGGACGTCCTTGACCTCACCCTTGAGGACACCGGCCTGGAGGGCGGCGCCGATGGCGACGACCTCGTCCGGGTTGACGCCCTTGTTGGCGTCCTTGCCGCCGGTCAGCTCCTTGACGAGCTCGGCGACGGCGGGCATACGGGTGGAGCCGCCGACGAGGACGACGTGGTCGATCTCGCCGAGCTGGATGCCGGCGTCCTTGATGACGTTGTGGAACGGCGTCTTGCAGCGCTCCAGGAGGTCCGCGGTCAGCTGCTGGAACTGGGCGCGGGTGAGCTTCTCGTCCAGGTGCAGGGGGCCCTCGGCGGACGCCGTGATGTAGGGCAGGTTGATCGAGGTCTCGGTGGACGAGGACAGCTCGATCTTGGCCTTCTCGGCGGCCTCGCGGAGGCGCTGGAGGGCCATCTTGTCCTTGCCGAGGTCCACGCCGTGGCCGGCCGCGAACTGCTTGACCAGGTAGTCGACGACGCGCTGGTCCCAGTCGTCACCACCGAGGTGGTTGTCGCCGTTGGTGGCCTTCACCTCGACGACGCCGTCGCCGATCTCCAGGAGGGACACGTCGAAGGTGCCGCCACCGAGGTCGAAGACGAGGATCGTCTGGTCGTCCTTGTCGAGGCCGTAGGCGAGCGCGGCCGCGGTGGGCTCGTTGACGATACGCAGGACGTTCAGGCCCGCGATCTCGCCGGCCTCCTTCGTCGCCTGGCGCTCGGAGTCGTTGAAGTAGGCCGGGACGGTGATGACCGCGTCGGTCACCTTCTCGCCCAGGTAGGCCTCCGCGTCCCGCTTCAGCTTCTGCAGGATGAACGCGGAGATCTGCTGGGGGTTGAAGTCCTTCCCGTCCAGCTGAATCTTCCAGTCGGTGCCCATGTGACGCTTCACGGACCGGATGGTGCGGTCCACGTTGGTGACCGCCTGGCGCTTGGCGACCTCGCCGACCAGAACCTCGCCGTTCTTGGCGAAGGCGACGACGGACGGCGTGGTCCGGGCACCCTCGGCGTTGGTGATGACGGTGGGCTCGCCGCCTTCAAGAACGCTGACGACAGAGTTAGTCGTGCCCAGGTCGATGCCGACCGCACGTGCCATGGTGATTTCCTCCAGCTGACTTGAGTGGAACGGACTCAAGTGTGCATCAACCCACGCCGTGGGTCAACAGACCTGAGTCGTCGAGACTCAACTCTTATCCGTTCCTTACACGCAGGTGGCCGCTGACCTGCGTGGATTCCGGGCGGCGGGGCTCATACACCGGCACCCGAAGGAGTAGCAGCACTACGCTGACGGTGACGCAGGCGACGCATGTGACACCCGTCCGCCCGATCCAGCCGCCGTGCACGAGCACCCCGACGAGTACCCCCGCGAAGGACGCGGCGCCGAGGAAGACGGTCGCGCCCGACGGGGTGAGCCCCAGCCGCCGCAGCCGGTGCGCGAGATGGTCGGGCCCGCGCCGCAGCACCGGCCGCCCGGCGAGGAGCCGTGACAGCACGACGAGCAGCACGTCGGCGCTCGCGACGGCGGTGAGCGCGAACAGCACGCCCGCGCTGGCGACCGGGTCGTGCCCGGTCCGGGTGATCAGCGCGGCCGCGGCCAGCACGAACCCCGCGAACAGCGCGCCGGTGGCGCCCAGCGCGATCCGCGCGGGATGCCAGTTGTGCATCAGGAACCCGGTGAGCGCGGCCGCGAGCACGCTCAGCAGCACGGCCAGCCCGTCCATGACCTCGGCGGTGGCACAGGCCCCCACCCCGAAGGCGGTGACCACTCCCACGGTCCCGGCCAGCCCGTCCGCGTGGTCGAGCCCCTTGAAGGCGACGGCGACAAAGGCGATCCAGCCGACCCCGAGCAGCCCTTCGGCCACCCCGAACTCCCCGTACGGCACCACGCACGCGGCCGCCACCGCCGTACCGATCAGCAGGAACCGGGTCTTCAGCCGCCACACGTCGGCGACCAGGCCGAGCAGCGCCACGGCTCCCCCGGCGATCAGCAGCTCCCCGACCCCGGTGCCGAGCGGGGCGACCCCGGTCCAGTCGCCGGCCCCGGCGACCAGACAGGTGGCGCCCACGACGGCGAATCCGCCCAGCACCGGGACGGGCCGCGTCCGCCGGCGGTCGACGAGCCCCAGCCGCAGCGCGAGCGGCCGGATCAGCGCGGCGAGGACGGCGGCGAGCAGCAGGGCGGTGGTGGCGGCGGCGATCCCGTAGAGCACAGGTCCAAATTAGACCTGAATGTAACAATTCAGTACGAGTAACACGAATAACACGATCACTTTGCCGCCGCAAGGCAGCGGCAGGTCAGGCACACCTCAGCGATTCAGATCACCCCGCACCTGACTACAGTGCGAGTAAAGATGCGGGTAGTCTCAGACCGACTGCATAAGTTACCGCTTAGTAATTTCGGGAACCCTCTCTCGCGAAGAGGCCCGAAGAGACCCCTCGCAGGCCCGAGGAGCCCCCATGCAACTCGCCGCGATCATCGTGTCGCTGGTTCTGATCGTGGTCGGCGTGGCGTTGTTCGCCCGCGCCGTCCTCCAGATCTACAACTTCATGCGGCTCGGTCAGAACGTGCCCGCCGGCACCCGTACCGACGAGCCCGTCCAGCGGACCGTCACGGTGGTCAGGGAGTTCCTCGGCCACACCCGGATGAACCGCTGGGGCATCGTCGGCGTGGCGCACTGGTTCGTCGCGGTCGGCTTCTTCTCGCTGCTGCTGACGATCGTCAACGCCGTCGGCCAGCTGTTCCAGGCCGACTGGATCCTGCCGATCATCGGTGAGTGGGCGCCGTACAACGTCTTCGTCGAGTTCATCGGCACCATGACGATCCTCGGCATCCTGGTGCTGATCGTCATCCGCCAGCTGAGCAAGCCGAACCGGCCGGGCCGCAAGTCCCGCTTCGCCGGCTCCAACTTCGGCCAGGCGTACTTCGTCGAGACGGTCATCCTGATCGTCGGCGTCTGCATCTTCACGCTGCACGCCCTGGAGGGCGCCCAGCACCACGTGGACTCGTACGAGGCCTCCTTCTTCATCTCGTACCCGGTGGTGTCCTGGTTCCGCGGCATGGACCTCTCCACGCTCCAGAACCTCACCTACTTCTTCGCCGGCCTGAAGATCGCGACCTCCTTCATCTGGATGATCGTGGTCGCCCTCAAGACCGACATGGGCGTCGCCTGGCACCGCTTCCTGGCCTTCCCGAACATCTGGTTCAAGCGCAACGCCACCGGTGAGACCTCCCTGGGCGCCCTGCTGCCGATGACCTCCGGCGGCAAGCCGATCGACTTCACCGACCCCGGTGACGACGACGTCTTCGGTGTCTCCCAGGTCGAGCAGTTCTCCTGGAAGGGCCTGCTGGACTTCTCCACCTGCACCGAGTGCGGCCGCTGCCAGTCGCAGTGCCCGGCCTGGAACACCGGCAAGCCGCTCTCCCCCAAGCTGCTGATCATGTCCCTCCGGGACCACGCCCACGCCAAGGCGCCCTACCTGCTCGCGGGCGGCGGCAAGACCATGGAGGGCGAGGAGAAGGCGAGCGAGGAGCAGCTGGCCGGGGTGCCCGCCGCCGCCCTCGCCGAGGCCGAGCGGCCGCTGATCGGCACCGCCGAGGAGAACGGCGTCATCGACCCGGACGTCCTGTGGTCCTGCACCACCTGCGGTGCCTGTGTCGAGCAGTGCCCGGTGGACATCGAGCACGTCGACCACATCGTCGACATGCGCCGCTACCAGGTGATGATCGAGAGCGCCTTCCCCTCCGAGGCGGGCACGATGCTCAAGAACCTGGAGAAGAAGGGCAACCCCTGGGGCCTGGCGAAGAAGCAGCGCCTGGAGTGGCTCAAGGAGGTCGACTTCGAGATCCCGGTCGTCGGCAAGGACATCGAGGACCTCACCGAGGTCGAGTACCTGTACTGGGTCGGCTGCGCGGGCTCCCTCGAAGACCGTGCCAAGAAGACGACGAAGGCCTTCGCCGAACTGCTGCACATCGCGGGCGTCAAGTTCGCGATCATGGGCGGCGACGAGAAGTGCACCGGCGACTCCGCCCGCCGCCTCGGCAACGAGCCCCTGTTCCAGGAGCTCGGCATGGAGAACGTCATGGCGCTGAACACGGCGTTCGGCGAGGAGCTGGACGACGACGGCAAGGTGACCGAGGAGTCCCGCAAGCCCAGGTCGGCCAAGAAGATCGTCGCCACCTGCCCGCACTGCCTCAACACCATCGGCAACGAGTACCCGCAGCTCGGCGGCGACTACGAGGTCATCCACCACACCCAGCTGCTCCAGCACCTGGTGGACGAGGGCAAGCTGGTCCCGGTCACCCCGGTCGAGGGCATCATCACGTACCACGACCCCTGCTACCTGGGCCGCCACAACAAGATCTACACGCCCCCGCGCGAGATCATCGCCAACGTCCCGGGCCTGCGCAACGAGGAGATGCACCGCCACAAGGAGCGCGGCTTCTGCTGCGGCGCCGGCGGCGCCCGGATGTGGATGGAAGAGCGCATCGGCAAGCGCATCAACAACGAGCGCGTCGACGAGGCGCTGTCGGTCAACCCCGACATCGTCTCGACGGCCTGCCCCTTCTGCCTCGTGATGCTCACCGACTCGGTCAACGGCAAGAAGAACGAAGGCAAGGCCAAGGAGTCCATCCAGGTCGTGGACGTGGCCCAGCTGCTCCTCGACTCCGTGCGGACCCCGGTCGACCCGGCCGGCGAGGCCGAGCAGGAGAGCGCGCCGGAGCCGGAGCCGGTGAAGTAACCCCGTTCACACGAGGAACGCCCCCCGGCCCACTGCGGGCCGGGGGGCGTTCTGCCGTGCTCCGCCTGGGTCAGGCACGCGGGCGCTCGAAGGTCAGCAGCAGGCCCTCGACGGCTCCGGGACCTATCCGGCCCTTGACGTCGGCGGAGGTGATGGCCTTGAGGCCCCAGCCGTCCTCGGCGTGCTTGTTGAGGACCTTCTCCAGCTTGTCGCTGTCCAGCGCGTCGCCGATCAGCGACTCCCGGAAGCTGACGACCTTGTACTCGTACACGTAGGCACTGCTCATGACTGCGGGATCCTCCTGCGGCGGGGCCGGGTCGGGACGGGGTTGCCGGGGCCAGACAATCACCCCGGGGCACCGCCGCACACCGCGGGAGGGGAATTGCGGGGCGCCGGGCGCGTCGGACCGCGGTGGCGGCGCGGCGCACGGCCCCCAGGAAGCCGGCCGCCCGGCCCGCCGCGGCAACGGGATCGAGGCAGCCGCGTACCGCGCCCGGAAGAAGACCGCGCCTACGCCGGCCGGCGGACGCGCAGGTGCTCGATGCCGGTGTCGAGGGCTGCCCTGAGGTGGGTCGAGTCGCCGGTGGACATCATGATCGAGACACCGCCCTGGATGCCCGCGAGCAGTGCGGCGGACGCCCGGTCCGCGTCGAGGTCCGGTGACACCAGACCGTTCGCCTGGAGGGCGCGCACACCGCGGGCGAGCTGCCCCTGCCACTGACGCATCAGCTCCGTGACGATCGCCCGTGCGCCGGGGCTGGACCGGCCGACCTGGAGGAACAGGGAGCCCAGGGGGCACTGGTCGCCCTGGAGTTCATAGCGTTCCACCACCGCGTCCCGCCACTGCCGCCAGGACTCCCAGGAGTCCAGCCGCCCCAGGTGCGGCTGCTGGTCCGCCAGGACGCGGTCCGCCTCGAACCGGGCCACCGCGAGCAGCAGGGCGTCCTTGCCGTCGGGGAAGTAGTGGAAGAGCTGGCTCTTGCTGGTGCCGGTGCGGCTGCGGATGTCGTCGAGCGTGGTGGCGGCGACACCCTGCGAGCGCAGCACCTCGGCGGCCCCCTCGACGATCCGGGCCCGGGTGGCGCGCCCCTTGGCGGTCAGCGTTTCCGGCATCCGGCTCCTCCTCCGACTCCGTCAGGGCCCGTCCGCACGGGTCGGCTTTCTGGACTTGCTGGTCCATTTTATCCGACGCACAGTGGACCGCACACCGCTCGGCACAGGAGACGGACCTAAAGGGAGACTGCGTCATGAGTGAACGGCTGCGGAACAAGACGGCCCTGGTCACGGGGTCGACCAGCAACATCGGGCAGGCGATCGCGGAGGCCTTCGCCGCCGAGGGGGCACATGTCGTCGTGTCCGGGCGCAATGCGGAACGGGGCGCACAGGTCGTGGCGGGGATCCGCGCGTCCGGCGGCCGGGCCGACTTCCTGGCGGCCGACCTCGACGGCAGCCCGGAGGCCTCCCGGGACCTGGCCGCCCGGGCCCGGGAGACCCTGGGCGGGCGGATCGACATCCTGGTGAACAACGCCGGCATCTATCCGTCCCCGGGCACCACCGACACCGACGAGAAGACGTTCGACAAGGTCTACGGGGTGAACGTGAAGGCGCCGTTCTTCCTCACCGCCGCCGTCGCCCCGGCGATGGCCGAGGCCGGCGGCGGGGCGATCATCAACCTCGGCTCGTGGATCGCCCGGCTCGCCGTCCCCGTCGGCGCGCTCTACAGCTCCACCAAGGGAGCCATGGAGACCCTCACCCGGGCCTGGGCGGCGGAGTTCGGCCCCCAGGGCGTACGGGTCAACGCCGTCTCGCCGGGCGTGATCCTGCCCCCGGCACCGGCGGGCGCGGAGCCCCACCCGGGCGAGGTCATGATGAAGGGCACCCCGGCCGGCCGGGTCGGCACCCCGGACGCCATCGCCCAGGCCGTGGTCTGGCTGGCCGGCGACGAGGCGGCCTTCGTGCACGGGACCGTGGTGGATGTCGACGGGGGCAGGACCGGGGTCGCCGTCATCGCCGCATAACGCGGCCGCGCGGCCGGCGGACACCCGCGGCGGCGTTGCGGGCGGGCAAGGGCCAGGTCAGGTCAGGTCAGGGGGCGAAGGGCACCCCACGGGCCGAGGGCGAACCGTTCCTAAAGACTGAGTGGGAGTGAGTCCTGTTGCCAGAACCCGTACTCAGCCGAATGCCCCGAACGGTGTTGGGCGTTCTGGTCCACCGCGTTCCTGCCGCGTTCAGTGCCATCGGATCGTGTCCGTGGTCCGGGTACGCGGGGGCGGTTTCCCTGGCTCCCTCGGTCGCCTGGTCCGGCCTGGGCGGTCCGATGCCCGCCGGCATCGCTCTGGTGCTGGCGGGGCGGTGTCGTCCGTCGCCGGATCGGGTGTCCGAGGGAGCGCCTGCCGATGGCCACCGAGGCGGCGGCGTGTCGGCTGGTCTTGCGGTTGGTGGTGGTCAGCGGCTTCTGCCAATGCTGCGCGCCCCACATGGAGGTGTAGGCGGGATCGACGGCGATTACGCCGATTCCCCTCTCCGCGCACATGGACAGCAGGCGTGCGCGGAGTCTGCCGGTGGGGATGCCCGAGATGAGCTGCCGGAAGTGCTTCTTGCGGCCGTGCTTCTCGCGGGTCTTGGAGTCGGTGAAGTCGAGGTCCTCGATTGCGATGGCCTGCACGCGGGTGGTCTTGGCCCAGTGCAGCAGGCGAGTGAGGGCGTGGCGCAGTTGCGCGTCGCGGCGGGTGGCGGTGCCCGACAGGTCGTAGTCGAAGCGGCGTGGTGCGCCCACAGGGTTGCCGTGGGTGTCAAGCTGCCACGCGGCGAGGTGGTCGGCGTTGGTGTCCACACCGACCACGCCCCCGGTGCGCAGTGCGTCAAGTGGTACGACGGGAAGGTCCTTGCGGGTCCAGGAAGCGTCCAGGTACCAGCGGTCCCGGACCGTGTCCAGATGGATGTGGTAGGCCACGGAACGGTTCGCTTCGATCCGGTCGCGCCACTCCTCGCCTCGGTGCGGGAACGCCACGCGGGCAGCGAGGACGTACCGACCGTGTTTCGCGTTCGCCAGGCCGGCAAGCGGAACGGGCAGCTTGACCGATACTTCGCCGCCGGGGGTGACGCGGATCGTCTCGTTGCCGTACCGCTTTCCTGATTCCCCGGCGGCGTTGAGGAACCAGCGTGCCGCCTCCCACTCGGCACGCCAACGCTCAGGCGTTTTGTGTGCGGCAGCAAGACTGTGGCGGGTGCCCAGCAGCCGACGGCCTCCCCGCACCACAGACACCCGACCTGCTTCCCGCTCGTCGCGAACTCGCTCGTACCGGTCCACCAGGACCGCCAGACGCCGGGTCTTCACGAACCACTCATGCTGACTGCGGTAGCCGCCGGGCTGTCCCTTGCTGCCCTTCTCCCCGACCGGCAGCGACAGCCGGTGCCGGATCATGCGGATACCCGCATCCAGGGACAGCAGGTGCGCATGCTGCCCGCGGCGGGACAGGCCCCACTGGTCATGCGTCGCGGCGGTGACCGACCCGGCCCAGCGGGACGACGACTCGGCCGTCAGGTCACGCTTGCGGTCCGCCCATGTGCCAGTGGAGTGCTCCAGGCCATCGGCGCACCGCGCCTTCAGGTCACGCGAGGCCAGTCGTCCCATGTGGCCGCCGACCAGACGCAACACCTTCTCGTCCTCGGCGGTGAGACCCTTCAGCCGGTCACGGATGCTCACCCCCGCCGGGCCATCGGCGACGAACGGCGGTGCAATCTGCCGCAGCAGCCTGCGCTGGTCAGCCATGCGCGGCGGCCTCCAATGCCTTACGGGCACGGTTCTTCGCCGACCTACGCCCGTACAACCGGGCACAAAACGACGTCAGGACCTCCACCATGTCGCGTACCAGGTCGTCTTCGACTTCGCCCTCATCGAGGACGATGAGACGACGGCCCGTCGCGGACAGGGCGGCCTCGACCAGCTCCACGTTCATCCGGCTCAACCGGTCCTTGTGCTCCACCACAATGGTGATCACCTCCGGATCGGCCAGCAGACGACGGGCCTTGGACCGGCCACCGTTCATACCCGAGGCGATCTCGGACTCAACCCGCACGACCCGGTGACCGGCATTCGCCGCCCACGCAGACAAGCGGGCGACCTGCCGCTCCAGGTCGGCATTCTGGTCATGCGAGGAGACACGGGCATACAGGCCCAGCCCACCGACCGCTTCCGGCGAGGCGTTCGACTCGACGTTCACCAGGATTGTGCGCGGACCGACTCGCTGAGCCGGGACCGGCAGCGCGCCCTCACGGAACCAGCGATACGCGGTCTGCGGATGCACGCCCTGCGCCTTCGCCCACTCCGTCAGATTCACACCCTGACAACGACACTCACTCACGCATGGTTACGCTCACTTACCCGACTTCGATGGCCAGCAGTTGAAACCCCTCGCCCTGCTTGCGGACTTCCACGGCTCCGGCTCCGCCGAAGTGCGCCGGGACGACCAGTTCGCGGGTGGCGGCGGCCCGTTCGAGGATGCGGCGGCGGCTGGCCACCGCCTGTGCGGGGTCGAGACAGAAACAGCTGTTCCAGTGCGGCTGGAGGATCTGTACCGGACTGTGCAGCAGGTCGCCGACGAAGACCGCCCGGTCCCCGCCCGATCGGAGCCGGAGCACGGAGGACCCGGGGGTGTGGCCGGGGGCCGGCTCCAGGGTGAGGTTCTCGTCGATGCGGTAGCCGCCGTCCCACAGGAGGGCCTGTTCGGCCCGGTGGACGGGCGCGATGCTGTCCTCGTAGATCAGCCGGTCGTCCTCCCGCACCCCTTGCGCGTAGCCGTTGTCCGGCCCGAAGTAGAAGTCGTCGGCGGCCGGGACGAGGTACCAGGCGTTGGGGAAGGTGGGCGCCCAGCCGCCGTCGACGGCCATGGTGTTCCAGCCGACGTGATCGGCGTGGATGTGGGTGTTGACGACGACGTCGACGTCCTGCGGACGCACCCCGGCACGGGCCAGCAGACCGAGGAAGTCGCCCTGCCACCGGTGGAACCCGGGGGCGCCGGGCCGCTCGCGCCCGTTGCCCACCGAGGTGTCGACCAGGATGGTCCGGCCGCCGCTGCGCAGCACCCACGTCTGCAGCGCGACCACCGCCCTGCCGGAGTCCGCGTCCCAGTGGTCCGGCGCCAGCCAGTGCGCGTTGTCCGTCCAGACCTCACCGGTCGACTCCGGGACCAGGGTGCGCGCCGGCACGTAGGCCGCCCGGAACTCGACGACCCGGGTGACCTCGACATCCCCCAGTACGACCACGTCCGTGTTCACCTCTGCGTCCATGGGACGACCCTAAGGAGCGCCCGGCGAGCGTCTCAATGCTCATCCGGCTCATCTGGATACGCGTTCGGCTCACCGGTGTGCGATGCCGGATAGCATGCCGTCATGGATGTGCTGAGTGACGCGATCGCCGCCGTGCGGGTCGGGCAGCCCTCGTCGAGCCGGATGCGGGTGCGCGGCGACTGGTGCACCCGGCTGGCTCCGTACGACGGGGCGGGCTTCCATGTCGTCCTGAAGGGGAGCTGCTGGCTGCTTCCCGACGGGGGCGCCCCGGTCTCGCTCGGCACCGGGGACGCGGTGCTGCTCCCGCACGGCACGGGGCATGTGCTGGCCGACTCCCCCGCCGACGCCGAGACCGTGGCGCGCGCGGTGCCCTTCGAGGACCGGGACACGACGGAACGGCCCCACGAGCCACCGGGGTCCGGCGACGTGGAGATGCTGTGCGGCAAGTACCGGCTCGACCGCAGCCGCGCACACCCGCTCATGGCGGAGCTGCCCGAGGTCGTGCATCTGCCCCACCGCGTCGGCAGCCACCCCGAACTCCGGGCCGCGATCGACCTGTTGGGCCGCGAACTGGACGCACGGCGGCCCGGCTCGTCCGTCGCGGTGCCCAGCCTGCTCGACCTGCTGCTCGTCTACATGATCCGGTCCTGGATGGCCGGGGACGCGACCGGTGCGTGGCCGGGCGTACTGGCCGATCCGGTCACGGCCGCCGCGCTGCGCGCACTGCACGCGGACCCGGCCACGCCCTGGACCAACGACCGCCTCGCCGCCGAGGCGGGGGTCTCCCGCCCGACCCTGGCCCGCCGGTTCACCGGCCTGGTGGGCCGGTCCCCGATGGCGTACCTCACCTGGTGGCGGCTGACCCTCGCCGCCACCCTGCTGCGCGACACCGAGGAGTCCCTGGCCGCGATCGCCCAGCGCGTCGGCTACGGCACCCCCTACGCCCTCTCGCACGCCTTCAAGAGGGAGTTCGGAGCCACGCCGGGCCGGTTCCGGTCGGCGAGCGAGGAGCGGATCACGGCCTGAGAGGCCGGGTCCGGTGACGGTGCCGGACGTCCGGGTCCGGTGGCGGGTGTGCGGGCCGGGCCGCTACCGCAGACCGATCGCCGCGCAGTCCGCCGCGTACTTCGGGGTGCAGATCTGGTCGACGGAGTAGACGCCGTCCGCGACCACCGTGTCCTTGATGTTGTCCCGCGTGAGGGAGACCACCGGCACGAGCGTCGCGGGGATCTTCCGCCGGGTCGGGCTGTCGACCGTGTCCTGGGTCAGCGCGTCGTACTGGATGTCACGGCCCTGCGCCTTGTACACCGCCATCTGGGCGGCCTGGGTGGCCTCGTCCAGGAACGACTTGTAGACGGTCATGTACTGCTCGCCCGAGACGACCCGCTGCACCGCGTCCAGGTTCGCGTCCTGCCCGGTCACCGGCGGGATCGTGGTGGCCCCCGCCTCCTTCATCGCGTCGATGACGGCGCCCGCCATGCCGTCGTTGGCCGAGTAGACGGCGGCGATGTTCTTGAGGCCGACGGCCCGGATCGCCTTCTTCATGTTCGCCCCGGCGACCGCCGGCGACCACTTGTCGGTGTCGTACGTCTTCGCGATCCGGACCTTGTTCCGGAACTCGTCGAGGGCACCTTCCTTGAAACGGGCGGTGTTCGGGTCCGCGGGGTCGCCGTTCATCATGACGATCTCGCTGGTCGCCGCCTTGCCGCCGAGCGCCGCCATGATGGCGCGGCCCTGGACCTCGCCGACGAGTTCGTTGTCGTGGGAGACGTACGCGTCGATCGGGCCCTCGGCGAGGCGGTCGTAGGCGATGACGGGGATGCCGGCGTCCTTCGCCTTCCGCACGTCCGGCGCGATGGCCTTGGCGTCGACCGCGTCCACCAGGATGATGTCGGCCTTCTGGTCCACCATCCGCCGGAACTGCCGGCTCTGGGTGGCCGGGTCCGCCTCGGCGTTGGCGTAGACGACCTTGCCCTTGCCGTGGGTGAGGGAGGCGACCTCCTTGCTGAAGATGGGGTGGTCGAAGGCCTCGAACCGGGCCGTGTCCTTGTCGGGCAGGAGCAGCCCCACCGTGATGTCGTCGCCCTTCGCCGCGGACGCGGAGTCGCCGCTCCCGCCGATGCTGTCGACGACACCGCACGCGGTGAGCGTGAGAGCGGACGTGGAGGCGGCCAGGGCCAGGGCGATACGGGGCACGGGGGTGCCGAAGAGGACAGGAGCGCTCACATCAGGCGCCTTCCGAGTGGGGGGAGCATCATGCGCAACCGATGATGTGAAGGAAGCAAACGCGGAGCGGCCGGGTGCGTCAAGACGTAAGGACAACAAGGCTCTTGGGGTGCGCGGGGTACAGCGCGGCGGAACGTGGCGGCGGGGTGGAGGTTGTCGCTGGTCAAGGGGGTGCCGGTGAAGGTGCGGTGTGGATCGCCGGGTTGGGGGGATTCCGGCGGGACCGGATCGGGGGCCGGCCGAAGGCGCGGGACGCCCCGATCACTTCGCGGGCGCTATCACCGTGACGGCGTTCTCGGCGGCCCTCCGCCGTCACCGTTGCCCGTGTCTGCCGTCCGGTCCGGCGCGGTTGTGGTGCACTGGCAGGGACACGCCGAAGGCATGGCGAAGACATGGCAAGGGTGATCGCGAGGGAGTCCGATCATGGCGTTGGCCTTGTTCTGCGGAGACATCGCGTTCGACGTCTCGCTGCGCGTCGCCCGTTTTCCCGAACCGGACGAGAAGACGCACGCGTTCGAGAACCTGGTCGGCGCCGGCGGAGTCGTCGCCAACTCGGCGGTCGCCTGTGTCCGGCAGGGCGTCGGCGCGGCTCTGCTCGCCGTCGTCGGGGACGACGTGTTCGGAACTTACGCCACCGGCTACCTCGCGGCGCGCGGTGTCGGGGTCACCGGTGTCACCACGACACCGGGCAGGACGGCGGTGTCGGTGTGCACCCTGGCCGAGGACGGCGAGAAGCGGCTCGTCTACACCTCGTCGGTCTCGCAGTATCCGCCGCCGGAGCGGCTGCGCGACGCCGACCTGGACGGCGTGGACTGGATCCACACCTCGTGCCTGCACCCCGAGGCCGCGGCGGTCCTGGCGGAGCGGGCGCGGGCCGCGGGCATCCCCCTGTCCGTCGACCTGGAACCCCACGCGCTCGGCCACGGCGTTCAGGCCCTCGCGCCGGCCCTGTACGGGGCGGCGGTGGTCTTCCTCAACGACCGGGCGGCGGCCGAGGTCGGCGACGTCCGCGGTTTCTCCGCCCGGCACCGGCTCGGGTCGGTCGTGCGCACCCAGGGGTCACGCGGGGCGGTCCTGACGGACGGGTCCGGGGATGCCGCCGTCGCGCCGCCGCCCGCCGGCCGGATCGTCGACACCACCGGAGCGGGCGACTGCCTGGCCGGCGTGTACATAGCCCGCTCCCTGTCCGGCCAGGATCCGCACACGGCATTGCGGGCGGCGGTGGCCTCGGCGACGTACGCCTGCGGCCACCTCGGAGCCCAAGGAGGTTACCCGGACCGGGAGACGACGGACGGGCTCCTGCGCTGACCCCCTGGCCCGCGGCCGGGAGCAGTCGTCACGGCGACAGCAATGTGGTGCACTCCATTGACGGCGGCAACAAATCCGCCCTACATTCCTGGACGCCTTCGTTCAGTGCACTGAGTACCGCGCCGAGTACTCCCCCACGTACACGTACAAGGAGCCGCCCCCATGCCTGCCGCCACCCGCCCCCGCGCCTCCCGCACCCGGCTGCGCGTCGCCCTCGCCGCCCTGGCCACGCTCGCGTCCTCGGTCCTCACCGCCCTCCCCGCACCCGCCGCCGAAGCGGACACCGCGGCCACAGGCCGGCTCACCGGCACCCTCTCCGACGGCGCCACCTGGATCGCGGACGTACCCGAGCAGTGGAACGGCACCCTGCTGCTGTTCAGCCACGGCTTCGGCCCCACCGTCGCCCAGGACGCCCCCACCCCCGAGGTGCGCACCGAGCTGCTCGCGAAGGGGTATGCGCTGGCCGGGTCCTCGTACGACCCGAACGGCTCGATGTGGGCCCTGGACAGCGCCGAACGCGACCAGTTCGCGACCCTCGACGCGGTCACGGCGAAGATCGGCGAGCCCCGCCGCACGCTGGCCGTCGGCCAGTCCATGGGCGGGCTCGTCAACGCCCAGCTGGCCCGGGACGGCGGCGGCCGGATCGACGGCGCGCTCGGCCAGTGCGGCCTGGTCGCGGGCGCCACCGACCTGGACAACTACCAGCTGGACGCCGAGTACACGATCGCCCGCCTGCTCCTGCCCGGACAGGACGTGAAACTCGTACGGTTCGACACCGCCGCCGACGCCGCCGCCACCGCGACCCTGCTGACCAAGGCGGTCACCGCCGCCCAGGGCACCGCGCAGGGCCGCGCCCGGATCGCGCTGGCCGCCGCCTTCCTCAATCTGCCCGCCTGGTCGCCCGGAAAGGACCGGCCCGCCGCGACCGACTGGGCGGGCCAGGAGGCACAGCAGTACGACTGGTTCGCACAGGGCATCCTGGCGTTCGTCGAGGGCGGCCGGTACGCCATCGAGCAGTCCGTCGGCGGCAGCAACTCCTGGAACCAGGGCGTGGACTACGCCGGGCTGCTCGCCGGTTCCGCACACGCGCCCCAGGTCCGGGCCCTGTACCGGGCGGCCGGCCTCGACCTGGACGCCGACCTGCGCACCCTGACCGAGCACGCCACGATCACCGCCGATCCCGGCGCCGTCCGCACCGCACAGCGGACGTCCTCCGCGGGCCAGGGCCTCGAGGTGCCGTTGCTCGACATGCACACCACCGCCGACAACCTGGTGCCCGTCGAGCAGGAGAACCGCTTCGCCGCCCGGGTGCGCGCCGCCGGCGACGGCGCGCTGCTGCGGCAGGCGTACGTCGAGCGGCAGGGCCACTGCGCGTTCACCACCGCCGAGACGGTGGCCGCCCTGCACGCCCTCGAACACCGCGTCGACACCGGCCGCTGGGACGACGCCGCGACCTCGGCCGCACTCCAGCGGTCGGCCACCGCACTCGGGCTGGACGGGGCCGCCTACGTGCCGTACCAGCCGGCCCGGCTGACGGTCGGACGGTCACCGTCCCGGGTGTGAGGGCGGCACCAGGGCCTGGAGCGCGGACAGCGCGCCGTTCGTGATCGGGGACGGCGGTGCCGACTCGGGCGGGACCGTGCGGAAGGCGCTCGGGGGGATGCCGTAGACCGCGCGGAACCGGCGCGAGAAGTGGTAGGCGTCGGCGAAGCCGCACTGGACCGCGATGGCGCGCAGCGAGAGGTTGCTGAGCCACAGCAGCGGCTCGGCCCGTGCCAGGCGCAGCCGTTCCAGCGCCTCCACGGGGCCGACGCCGAGGCGCCGCCGGCAGATCCGGCACAGCGTGCTCTCCGAGACCCCGGCCGCCCGCGCCAGCCGCTGCAGGGCGAGCGGCCGGGCGACGCCGTCCGACCAGTGGGCGCGGACCTCGGCCATCATGGCGACCAGCGGTTCCGGGAGGGTGCCCGCGCCGGTCTCGGGGCCGGGGCCGTGCACGAAGGTGAGGAGCAGCAGCCGCAGCGTCTCCTCGGCGTGCCGCTCCCAGGCCGGCGGGCGGCTCGCGCCGAGCGTCAGGAGGTACTGGCAGAGCGCGGCCATCGGATCGCCGCGCCCCGTCAGGTCCCGGACGACCGGCCAGCCGCTGTCGTCGGGGAGGTCCGCGCCCCGCACGGCGGCGGGCAGCAGGAAGTGCGTGTAGCCGTGCCGGGTGGGCCGGCCGGGGTCCCAGTGGAAGGTGTCGCGCATTCCGGGGCGTACGAGCAGCAGCGCGCTCGGCGTCAGGGGCACGGTCAGACCGCCGCAGACCCAGCGGGCACTGCCGTGCAGCAGCCAGACGAACTCGTACGACCCCGCGTCCCGGGGGCCGAAGACCGCGCCGGGCGGGTAGTCGGCGACGGCGGGGCCGAGCCGGGCGAGGAGTGCGGGGGCCGGGAGCGGGACGAACCCGGCGTCCTCCGTCATCGCCTCACCGGTCGCAGCCCCCGGACCGGTCGCGGCGTACCCGGGGGGTGCGGATGCCGGTGGTGCCCTTGTAGGCGTACGGGTCCCGGCCCGCGACCAGCACGATGTCCCGGAAGTCGGCCTGGGCCATGGGCACTTCGGCCTCGGGGGGTGACCAGGGCAGCAGCGACGAGGCGCTCATGTAGTGGTTGACCAGGGCCCGCCGGAACCCTCGCCGGCCGGTGTTGGGCAGCGACTTGTGCAGCAGGTAGCCGTTGAAGAGCAGCACCGATCCGGCGGTGATCTCGACGGGTACGGCGTCCGTCTCGTCGTAGGGGAAGCCGTAGGACTGGACCGTGCAGTCGTAACGGGCGTCGTCGTGCTCGCGGTTGGGGTAGATGACGCCGGGCCGGTGCGAGCCCGGCAGGACCCAGAGGCAGCCGTTGTCGACGGTGGCGTCGTCCAGGGCGAGCCAGGCGGCGGTCAGGGACCGGTCCCGGGTGGGGATGAACATCTCGTCCTGGTGCCACGCCTGGCCCGGCTTCCCCTCGGACTTGACGAACAGCATCGACTGCATCGACTTGATGTCGGGTCCGATCACTTCGGTCAGCGGCCCGACGACGGCGGGATGGCGCATGGTGTCGAGCATGAGCGCCGACAGCTTGTGCGGGTAGTGCACGCACAGGAACCGGCGCACGGTGTCGTCGTCGCTCTCGCCCGCCACCGGCGCCGGCGCCCCCTCGACGGCGCCCCGTTCGCCACGGCAGATCCGCAGGGTCTCTGCGCGCAGCTCCGCCACCTCCGCCGCCGTCAGAGCGCCCGGCAGCACGGCGTAACCGTCCCGGTCGAAGCGGGCGGCGAGATCGTGTTCCCCAGCGGTGCGGACGGTCATCGGATTCCCTTTCCTGCCGGGACGCCGGGACGCCGGGACGCCGGGACGTCGGCACGGCTTCCCGGCGGGCCTCGGCACAACGGAGAACGGTCGTGTTCCCGATGTTCCTGAATGCCGCGTCCGGCTGCCATGGCTCGCCCGTGCAAGGGGATGGCGAATCCTGTCACCCGGCATGATCGAAATACGCGGGAAACGGTCCCGACAAAGGGAGTTCACGCGTCTTGACGCGTTTCGCGGCGTCCGAGTAGCGTCTTTCGGCACTTGCTAATACGTATTAACCGGGGGTGCTCATGGTCCCTCCCGAACGGCGTAGACGCTCCACCCAGCGGGACATCGCCCGGCAGGCCGGCGTCTCCCAGGCAACGGTGTCACTGGTGATCAGCGGCGGTGCGGCCAGTGCGCAGATCGCGGAATCGACCCGCCGGGCGGTGCTGGCGGCGGCCGAGGAACTGGGCTATGCGGCCAATGTCGCCGCACGCAGTCTGAAAGGCGGCCGGAATCGGCTGCTCGGGCTGTACACGTTCGAATCGGTTTTCCCGACCGACCAGCGCGATTTCTACTACCCGTTCCTGCTCGGCGTGGAGGCGGAGACGGCACGGCAGGGATACGACCTGTTGCTGTTCTGTTCCGACGGGGGTGAATCCGGTCCCTCGGCGGCCGAGCGGTCGATCTATGTCGGCGGGTCCAACCGGCTGAAGATCGCGGACGGTTGTGTCCTGCTCGGCCGGAACGTCCGCCGCGAGGAGCTGTCCGCGCTGGTCCGGGAGGACTTCCCCTTCGTCTTCGTCGGCCGCCGCGAGGTGGACGACGGCGAACTCTCCTACGTGGCCGCCGACTACGTCTCCGCGACCGCGGCGCTCGTCGCCGAGCTGGCGCTCCTCGGCCACCGGCGGATCCTGTACCTGCGGGCCCTGGAGGACAGCGAGCCCACCCGGGACCGCGAGGAGGGCTACCGGCGCGGGCTGGCCGAGGCCGGTCTCGCCCTGGACGAGGCGCTGATCCGGAGCCTGGCCGATCCCGCGGACCTGACGGTCGAACACCTCGAGGGGTGGATCGGCGGCCTCGGGATCACCGCGCTGCTGGTCGAGCCGACCGAGGACAACCGGCTGACCGAGGCGCTCGCGACGATGGCCGGCACGGAGCGGGTCCGGTTCCCCCAGGACTGCTCGCTGGCCCTGCTGGGCGATCCGCCGTCCTGGACACCGGAGTTGCGGAACTGGACCCGGTTCTCCCTGCCCCGCGCCGAGATGGCGGGCGAGGCCGTACGGCTGCTGATCGAACTGCTCGACCAGGAGAGCTGCGAGCCACGCCGGCTGACCGTGCCCTGCGCGTTCGTACCGGGCGACTCGATCGGACCGGTCCGTGCGGGCGGGAGGCCCGGCGCATGATCCGGATGATCGTGCACCGGCTGGTCATCGGCGTCTTCGTGATGTGGGGCGCCGCCTCGCTGATCTTCCTCATCGTCCGGGCCGCACCCGGCGACCCCGCGACCGTGCTGCTCGGCCCGGACGCCGACCAGAGCCAGATCGACAGCCTGCGCGCCTCGCTCGGACTCGACCGGCCGCTCGGCGCGCAGTACCTCAGCTACCTCGGCGACGTCTCCCGCCTCGACTTCGGCGAGTCGCACCGGCTCGGCAGGCCCGCCATGGACGCGGTCCTGGACCGGCTGCCCGCCACGATCGACCTCACGCTGACGGCCACCGTGATCGCGGTGCTGCTGGGGCTGACGCTGGGCATGCTGGCCGGCGGACGGCCGGGCGGGGTGGTGGACCGGGTGGTGTCGGCCTGCACGATCGCCCTCCAGTCGTTCCCCACGTTCTGGATCGGCATCATGCTGGTGCTGGTCTTCGCCCTGGGCCTGCGCCTGCTGCCCAGTTCGGGGTCCGGCACGCCCCAGCATCTGGTGCTGCCGGCCGTCACCCTCTCGTTCCCGTTCATCGCGATCATCGCCCGGCTGACCCGGACCAGCCTCGTGGAGACGATGCGCGAGGGCTACATCCAGACCGCGCTCTCCAAGGGACTGACCGGGCGTCAGGTGCTGCTCGGGCACGCCCTGCGCAACTCGCTGATCCCGGTGGTGACCGTGGTGGGCGTCCAGGTCGGGGCGCTGGTCGGCGGTGCCGTGATCGTCGAGAACGTCTTCGCCTGGCCCGGCCTCGGCTCGCTGGTGGTGGACGCGGTGGCCAACCGCGACTACGCCGTCGTCCAGGGCGCCACCCTCCTGGTCGCCGGCATCGTCGTCGTCCTCAACCTGGTGGCCGACCTGCTCATCGCCCAGCTGGACCCGCGGATCCGGACGGGAGCCGTCTGATGGCCGACCTCGCCACCGCCCCCGAAACGCTGACGGCGGCCCCGCCGCGGGCGCGGCGCCGCGGGCCGCTCTCCCGGGTGCCCGCCGTGGTCGTGGGCTGCTACCTGCTGGTCGCCGTCGTGGGACCGCTGCTGATCCACTACGACCCGGTGCACACGTCCCTGGACGACCGGCTGCTCTCCCCCGGCTCCCGGACCTCCACCGGGGGCACGGCCTGGCTGGGCACGGACGGGCTCGGCCGCGACCTGCTGGCCCAGATCGTCTACGGGGCCAGGACGTCGGTGCTCATCGGCGTGTCCACGGTCGCCCTCTCCTGTCTCGTCGGCGTCGTCCTCGGTGCCGTCGCCGGCTACTTCCGCGGTGCCGTGGACGCCGTGCTCGCCCGGGTCTTCGACATCCTGCTGGCGTTTCCCGCGATCCTGCTGGCGATCGTGATCGCGGGCGCCTTCGAGCGCAGCGTCCTGCTGGTCGTCCTCGCGCTCTCGGCGACCGGCTGGATCACCTTCGCCCGGGTCACCCGCGGTGTCGCGCTCTCCCTCAGGGAACGGCCCTGGGTCGACGCGGCCCGGGTGCTGGGGGTGCCGGGCCGGAAGATCCTCGCCCGGCACGTCCTCCCGTTCACGGCGGGGCCGATCGTGGCCCTCGCCACCCTGGAATTCGCGCTGGTGGTGCTGGCGGAGGCGGGGCTCAGCTTCCTCGGCATCGGGCTGCCCCTGTCCACCGTCTCCTGGGGGCAGACCATCGCCAACGGCAAGGAGTACCTGGAAACGCAGTGGTGGATCTCCACCCTGCCCGGCATCGCCCTGTCCCTCCTGATCATCAACATCGGCATCCTCGGTGACCAGCTCACCGCCCGCTACGGGCGGCGCCGCTCCGACTGACCTTCCCGAACTCCGCGCACCGCTCTCGTTCCCAGACAGGAGCACCTCCATGACCAAGACGCGTGCGTACGGGCGGAGCCGGCTGATCCGGCTCGCCACCACCTGCACGGCGGGCGCGGCCCTCCTCGCCGCCTGTTCGACGACCTCCGGCGACGACAGCGGGGGCGGCGCCTCGGGCGACGTGACGGTCGCGGGCACCTACCCGATCGAGAGCCTGGACCCGCACGGCGCCCAAGGAGCCTCCACCGGAACGCAGTTGGCCGCGCAGGAGATCTTCAGCCGACTGGTGAAGCCGACCGCGGACGGCACCCTCAAGGGCGACCTCGCCAGCTCCTGGAAGCCCAACAAGGACGTCACGCAGTGGACGTTCACGCTGCGCTCCGGCGTGACCTTCTCCGACGGCTCCGCACTCGACGCCGACGACGTGGTGGCGTCCTTCCAGCGGATGATCACCCTGAACGGCCCCAACGCCGGCAACTTCCCCGGCTACACGATGACCAAGGTCTCGCCCACCGAGGTGGTGCTCAAGAGCCCGGCGCCGGACGCGTCCGTCCCGGGCAAGCTCGGCACCTTCTACGTCATCCCCTCCGGCGTCGGCAAGGAGGACACCGCCTTCTTCAACCACCCTGTCGGCTCGGGCCCGTTCACGGTCGACGGGTTCACCCCGGGCCAGTCGCTGGTCCTGGTGCCCAACAAGAAGTACGGGGGCACGAAACCCGCGCTCCACCAGGTCACCGTACGCAACGTCCCCGACCTGTCGGCGCGCCTGACCGCGCTGCGCACCGGCGAGGTCGACGTCGTCTGGGGCATCCCGGACGACCAGCTGGCCTCGCTCAAGGGCGACAAGAAGCTGACCGTGCAGACGGTGCCGAGCAGCGCCGAGTTCACCATGTGGTTCAACTCCTCGACCCCCGCCCTCAAGGACGCGAAGGTGCGCAAGGCGATCTGGCAGGCGGTCGACTTCAAGACCATCATCGCCAAGCTCTATCCGGAGACCGGCAAACCGGCCGACGCCCCCGTCACCGGCGTCGTCCTCGGCCACGTACCGCAGACGCCGGTGGCCTACGACCCGGCCGCCGCCAAGGCCGCGCTCACCGCCGCCGGCTTCGACTTCTCCAAGAAGCTGCGGCTCCAGTTCGCCAACGACGAGTTCCGGCCCTTCATCCAGGCCGTCGTCTCCGACCTGCAGAAGGCCGGCGTGCAGGCGGACCCGCTGGAGAAGGAGCAGGCCACCTTCACCGAGGACCTGATCGCCCTCAAGTGGGACATCAACTTCCAGCAGCTGGCCACCCCCAGCTACGACGCGGCCAGCAACCTCGGCCGCCTCTACACCTGCGCCGCCAACCGGATGGGCTACTGCAACAAGCAGCTGGACGGACTGCTGGCGTCGGCGGGCGCGACGGCCGACAAGCAGAAGCGCACCGACCTCTACGGCCGGGCAAGCGAGATCATCTGGCGGGACGCCGTCGGGATGTACCCGATGTCGGTGAGCATCGCCTACGCCTGGAACAGCGACCTGAAGGGCTTCGTCCCCGACGCCAGCGGCCTGCCGGACTTCGCCACCGTACGGACCGACGGCTCGTGACCCCCGCCGGAACCGCACACGAACACGGGGCCGCCGCACCGGCCCCGCCCGGGACCGACGGGCCGCCGCTGCGCGTCGACGACCTGGTGGTGGAACTGCCCGGCCCGCACGGCACCCGGGTACGCGCGGTGGACGGCGTCTCCTTCGACGTGCCGCGCGCCACCACCGTGGGGCTGATCGGCGAGTCGGGCAGCGGAAAGACCATGACCGCCCTCGCGGTCCTGGGCCTGCCTCCCGAGGGCGCCACCCTGGCGGGCCGCTTGCTCTGGCAGGGCGAGGACCTGATCGCCGCCGACCCGGCACGGCGCCGGGCGGTACGCGGCCGGGAGATCGCGATGATCTTCCAGGACCCGCTCGCCGCGCTCAACCCGACCCAGCGGATCGGCCGCCAGGTCGGCGAGATCCCCCGCCGGGACCGGCTGCCGCGCGCCGAGGTGACCCGGCGGGTCGTCGAACTCCTCGACCGGGCCGGCGTGCCGGAGCCGGAGCGCCGGATGCGCGCCTACCCGCACGAACTCTCCGGCGGCCTGCGCCAACGCGCCATGATCGCCATGGCGTTGGCCGGCCGGCCCACCCTCCTGCTCGCCGACGAGCCCACCACCGCGCTCGACGTCACCGTGCAGTCCCGGATCCTGCGGCTGCTCGCCGACATCCAGACGGCCGACGGCCTGTCGATGCTGCTGGTCAGCCATGACCTGCGGGTCGTGTCGCACGTCGCCGAACAGGTCGTGGTCATGTACGCGGGGCGGGTCTGCGAGCGCGGCCCCGCCCGCGACGCACTGCGGCGCCCCGCCCACCCCTACACCGCCGCCCTGGTGCGCAGCGTGCCCGCCGTCAGGACCCGTACCGCGCTCGCCGATCCGCTGCCGGGCGCCCCGGCGACACCGGCGAACCGGCCGTCCGGCTGCGCCTTCCATCCGCGCTGCCCGCTCGCCCGCGCCCGCTGCCGCGCCGAAGTACCGGAGGTGCGGGAGGTGGCACCGGGCCGCCGGAGCGCCTGCCACTTCGCGGAGGAGGTGCTCGGGTCGTGAGTGTGACCGAGCGCGCCCTCCTCGATGTGCGTGAGCTGCGCGTCAGGTACGGCGGGCGGGGGCCGGTCCGCCGGGGTGGTCAGGTCGCCGTCGACGGGGTGAGCCTGTCGGTCGCACCCGAGGAGACACTCGGCCTGGTCGGCGAGTCGGGTTCCGGCAAGACGACCGTGGCCCGGTGCGTGGCCGGACTGCTGCGGCCCGGCGCCGGGACGATCGCCTTCGACGGCCGCCCGCTCGCCCGCGCGGGGCGCAGGCCGCCCGAGTTGCAGCGCGCGGTCCAGATGGTCTTCCAGGACCCGCGCTCGTCTCTGAACCCACGGATGACGGTCGCCGCGATCATCGCCGAGGTGTGGAGCACCCATCCGGTCACCGCGCCCGAGGGCGACCGCACCGAGGCACTGCACCGGCTCCTCGCCGACATGGGGCTCGACCCCGAGGTGGCGTCACGGCGCGCCGGGGACCTGTCGGGCGGCCAGTGCCAGCGGGTCAGCATCGCCAGAGCGCTCGCGGTACGGCCCCGGCTGCTGGTCTGCGACGAGGCGGTGTCGGCGCTCGACGTGTCGGTGCAGGCCCAGATCCTGCGGCTGCTGGTGGATCTGCGGGGCAGGCACCGGCTGGCGATGCTGTTCATCTCCCACGATCTGGGGGTGGTGCACCAGATCGCCGACCGGGTGGCGGTGATGCACCGGGGCGTGATCGTGGAGGAGGGCCGGACCGGTGAGGTGCTGACCGCACCGCGCCACGCGTACACCCGGGCCCTGCTGGACGCGGCCCTGGACCTGGACGACTCGGTGCCCGGCGACGGCACCGCCGACGACAAGGCGGGCGTATGAGCACGGTGACTCCGGCGCCGACCGGCTGGAACACCTGGGACGTCCGTACACACACCGGCATGAGCCGGCTGCCGGACGGCCCGCGGGTGCGGTTCGGCGTACTCGGCCCCGACGGCCCGGTCCTCGACGGCTTCACCTGGCGCGACGGCCTCGACCGCCTGGGCCCGCACACCGTGGACGGCAGCTACGCCGAGGTGACGGTACGCGCGGCCGGCCACCGCCTGCACCTGACCTTCGCAGGCGGCCCGGGCGACGTACTGGACGCGCGAGCCGAGAGCACGGGCGCGATCGTGCTGTCGGTGGAGGGCCTGGACGATATCGAGGAGCCGACGGGCCAGACGACCACCGTCCGCGCGGGCGGCGCCCGTTGGACGGTCACCACGTCAGCACCGGCCCGCAGGGTCGGGGGCCCGGAAGGGGCGCTGGTGCTGGCGTTCGACGGCGCCGTGGAAGTACAGGTCGCGCCCCGTAGGGGCGCGGGGAACTGCGCGACCAGCCACAGCGGCGCCGCAGCCGACCGACGGCACATCACGGCGCTCACAGCGGGGCGCCTCGCGGCACACCGCGCCGCCGCCGACCGGACCCGGCTCTGTTCCACCGGCTGGCTAGGCGAAGCCGCATCCGCCCTGACCAGGGCCGTCACCTGGAACACCGTCTACGCCCCGGACATCGGCCGCGTCCTCACCCCGACCTCGCGGGACTTCGTCTGCGCCGAGCGGAAGGGCTTCTACGGCACCTGGGCCCTGCATGCCTGGGACACGTTCTTCACCGGCCTCGCCGCCTCCGCCGTCGACCGGGACTACGCGCGCGGCATCTTCGGGCAGATCCTGCCGTACGCGGACGAGGCCGGGATGATCCCGAACCGGGTCTCGGACGAGCGGGGCCGCACCGACGACCGTTCGCAGCCGCCGGTCGGCGCACTCACGGTCCACCAGGCCTATCTGGCGGGCGGCCTGTCGCCCGGGACCCGCGACACGGCCCTCCTCACCGACACCTTCCCGGCGCTGCTGGCCTGGCACGACTGGTGGCCCCGGGCCCGGCGCGGGCCGCACGGCCTGCTCGCCTGGGGTTCCGACCCGATCGCGGGCGACCCCGCGTCGGCGACCCTGGACCGGGCCAAACGGGAGTCGGGCCTGGACGATTCGCCGATGTACGACGAGGCCCGGTACGACCCGGCGACCCACACCATGGACCTCGCCGACGTCGGCCTGAACGCC
Organism: Streptomyces sp. NPDC058683; assembly: GCF_042716195.1. Classification (NCBI taxonomy): domain Bacteria; kingdom Bacillati; phylum Actinomycetota; class Actinomycetes; order Kitasatosporales; family Streptomycetaceae; genus Streptomyces; species Streptomyces sp. NPDC058683. The sequence continues at coordinate 117,593 of NZ_JBHXSK010000007.1, read as the reverse complement.
CTGCACATCGCCGACGCCGAGGCCCTGGCGGACATCGCCGGGGTCCTGGGGCAGGGCGCGACGGCCGACCGGCTGCGCGCCGAGGCCGCCACCGCCAGGGCGGTCGCCGACCGGCTGCTGTGGGACGAGGAGCGCGGCGGCTACCGCAATCTCACCGCAGCGGGTGCGCACGATCCGCATGTCTCGCCGACCATGCTGTACGCGCTGCTCGGCGGGTTGCCGGACGCCGACCGTGCGGCGGCCACGGCCACCGACCTGCTACGGCCCGAAGTGCTGGGCGGCACCCGCCCGTTGCCCAGTGTGGCCCGCGACGACCCGGGCTTCGCCGCCACCTACTGGCGCGGCCGGATCTGGGCACCGATGGCCTATCTCGCCGTCCGCGGGCTACGGCGGTACGACCTCACCGGGCTGAGCCGGCCGGTGGTCGGGGCCCTGCTGCGGCTGTTTCTCGACGAATGGCGGGAGTACGGCCATGTCAGGGAGAACTATCCGGCGGTGGCGGGCGAGAACCTGACCGGTCTCCAGAAGCGGTCGGACGGGCTGATGGCCTGGGGCGGGCTGCTGGCGTTTCTCGCCTTCGGGGAGCTGGCGGACGCGCGTCCCGACGGCTGGCGGTTCGCGCATCCGGGCGAGCCGGCCGAGCTGTGCAACCTGCCGCTCGGCGAAGGCCGCCTCGACGTCCGGGCGGCCGGCCGGCTCACCGTCGGCCTCGACGGACGGACCCTGCTGGACATGGCGCCCGGAGTCGTCGTACGCGGATACCTGCTGACCGGCGACCGCGTGAGCGGGACCGCCGAGGGCGTCGGCGACCTGCTCGTCACACCACCGGGCGGCGGTCCGCCGGTGCGCGTGGAGGTGGCGGGCGGACCCCGGAGCTTCACGTTCGGCCCGGTCGGAGGACGTCACGCACAGGAGGGGAGCGGCACATGAGCGCGGAGACGGCGACGGCCACGGACATCCTCGTCGTGGGCGGGGGCCTCGGTGGCGTGGCCGCCGCGCTGGCCGCCCTCGACCGGGGACGGTCGGTGCTGCTCACCGAGGAGACCGACTGGATCGGCGGCCAGCTCACCAGCCAGGGCGTACCGCCCGACGAGCACACCTGGATCGAGCAGTTCGGCGCCACCCGCACCTACCGCGCGCTGCGCGAGGCGATCCGCGACCACTACCGGACGTGGTATCCACTGACCGAGGAGGCCCGGCGGCGCCGGTATCTCAACCCGGGCGAGGGGCGGGTGAGCGCGCTCTGCCACGAGCCGAGGGTGGCCGCCGCCGTGCTGGAGGCCATGGTCGCGCCGTATGTGGCGGCCGGCCGGCTGCGGATCCTCTACGGGTACCGGCCGGTGGCCGCGTCCGTGGACGGCGACCGGGTGCGGTCCGTGGTCGTCGAGGGCCCGGACGGCACCCTGGTCGAGGTGTCGGCGCCGTACGTCCTGGACGCGACGGAACTCGGCGACCTGCTGCCGCTGACCGGCGCCGAGCACGTGACGGGCTTCGAGTCGCGTCGGGACACCGGGGAGCCGAGCGCGCCGCAGGAGGCGCAGCCGGCCAACATGCAGGCGTTCTCCTGGGTGTTCGCCGTCGACCACCGGGCCGGCGAGGACCACACCGTCGACCGCCCGGCCGGTTACGACGGCTGGGCCGCCTACCACCCCCCGCAGTGGCCGAACCGGCTGCTGAGCCTGAGCGCGCCCGACCCGAGGACGCTGGAGACCGTACCGCGCGGTTTCACCCCGAACGCCGACTCGGGGCCGGTGGTCGCCGACCAGAGCAAGGACGCGGGGGACAAGGAGCTGTGGGAGTTCCGCCGGGTGGTCTCCCGGAAGCTGTACCGGCCGGGCTTCGCCGCGAGCGATGTGACCATCGTCAACTGGCCCATGATCGACTATCTGCCCGGGCCGCTGATCGGGGTGGACGACAAGGAGCGGGACCGGCATCTGGCGGGCGCCCGTGAGCTGAGCATGAGCATGCTCTACTGGCTGCAGACCGAGGCGCCCCGCCCCGACGGGGGCACCGGCTGGCCGGGACTCCGGCTGCGCGGCGACGTGTTCGGTACGGCCGACGGGCTGGCGAAGGCGCCGTACATCCGGGAGTCGCGGCGGATCGTCGCCCGGCGCCGGATCGTCGAACAGGACCTGTCCCTGGCCGTCCGGGGCGAGCGGGGCGCGGTGCGCTACCCGGACTCCGTCGGCATCGGGATGTACCGGATCGACCTGCACCCCTCCACCGGCGGCGACACCTACATCGACGTCGCCAGCAGCCCCTTCCACATCCCGCTGGGCGCCCTGCTCCCCGTACGGCTGCGCAATCTCCTCCCCGTGTGCAAGAACATCGGCACCACCCACATCACCAACGGCTGTTACCGGCTGCACCCCGTCGAGTGGAACATCGGCGAGGCGGCCGGATCCCTGGCGGCGCACTGCCTCGACCACCGCCTGGAGCCGGAGCAGGTGTACGAGGACCCCGAGTCGCTGAGCCGCTTCCAGACCGAACTCACGCGCGCCGGGGTCGAACTGGCCTGGCCCGAGGTCAGGGGGTACTGATGGACAGCCAGGGCAGAGAGGCCGACGGGGAGAGACGGGCCGGGCGGCCCAGTTCAGGAGGGTCAAGCGAAGCGCCCCAAAGGGGCGCGGGGAACTGCGCGATCAGCCACGACGGCGGCGCAGCGAAACGACGGCAGATCACGGCACTCACAGCGGAGCGCCTTGACGACGGCAAGAAGCGGCAGCCCGACGGCCGCGCGTTGCTGACCGGCGTCACCGTCCCCCTGGTCACACCGATGGACCGCCTGGGACGGCCCTCGGCCCCCGCCGCCGACGCCCTGCTCGGCGCCCTCGCCACGGCAGGCGCCCGCGGCCTCATGCTCTTCGGCAGCAACGGCGAGGGCCCCCTGCTCCCCACGGCGGAACTGGGCGAGTTCGCCGTGGGGGTCGCCAGACGCTGGCGCCAACTGGTCGACGGCGGCCCGGTGTTGGTGAACGTCACCGCTCCCGGCACCGCCGAGGCGCTGGCGCGGGCGGCGGCCGTGCTGCCCGCCGCGCCGGACGCGCTGGTCCTCAGCCCGCCGATCTACTTCCACCACCGGCACGACGAGATCGTCGCCCACTACGCGGCCCTGGCCGGCCTCGGCGTCCCCGTCGTCGCCTACAACGCCCCCCGCTACAGCAATCCGCTGACGCCCGCCCTGCTGGACGAACTGACCGGCCTCCCGCACCTCGTGGGCATCAAGGACAGTTCCGGCGACCTCGCCCTGTTCGGTCACGCCCTCGCGGCGGCCCGCCGGCGCGAGGACTTCGGGATCAGCCAGGGCGCGGAGCGGCAGGCGCTCGACGCACTGCGCCTCGGAGCCGACGGGGTGGTCCCCGGAGTGGCCAATCTGGCGCCCGCCGCCGCCGTCGACCTGTTCCGGGCCCACCGCGACGGCCGGGACGCTGCCGCGAGCCGCGCGCAACAGCTGCTCGACCGGGTGCTGGCGCTGCACACCGTACGACCCGGTGTGCCGGCGGTGAAGGCCGTCCTGGCCGCACGAGGTCTGTGCCCGCCGCATGTCGCGGCGCCCTTCACCCCGTGCTCCGACGAGGAACGACACGCCCTGCTCGACCTGCTCGCGCCCCTCGACGCCCATCTCATACGCGCCTGATCCGCACGCTCCTCGTTCCTGAACCGGTACGTGCCGGCACCCGCTCCGCCGTACCGCCGCCGTACCGCCTCCTCCGTTCCGCCCGAAAGGGGTGGCCCACCGTGTCCGACAACGGACCGCAGCACACCGCCATGAACCGCAGATCCTTCGCCCTGGGCGTCGCCGGCGTCTCGGCGGCCGCCGCTTTCGGCCCCACGGCCCTGGCGTCCCCGGCCCACGCCGCCGACCGATCGTCCGCGTCCGGCCGGCACGGCACCTTCTTCCAGGAGCAGACGCTCTGGGACTCCGCCGAGGGCCCGCTCGTGAACTACCACGTGCACGCGCTGGCCGTGCTGCCCGACGACACCGTCCTGGCCGTCACCGAGGGCCGGCACGAGGTGTGCGACGCCGGGCCGCGGGATCTGCTGCTGCGCCGCAGCACCGACGGCGGCCGGACCTGGGAGGAGAGCCGCACCCTGGTCACCTCCGTCGACGGCGAGTCCTGGGGCAACCCGGCGCTGGTCGTGGACCGGCGGACCCGGGAGGTCTTCCTCTTCTTCATGCTCTCGCTCCGGCTGCCGCAGAACACCTCCTGCTCGGGCGACTCGGGCGACCTCTACCTGATCTCCAGCCGGGACAGCGGCCGGACCTGGGGCGAAGTACGGCACCTGGCCGGCCTGTTCGACGGGTTTCCCTACAACTGGGCACTGCACGGCCCCGGTCCCGGCCACGGACTCCAGCTGAGATCCGGCCGGCTGCTGCTCAACTGCCTGCACCGCAGGGTGATCGTCGGCAACACGGTGGCCGAGCGGTACTACGGAGTCGCGCCGATCTACAGCGACGACCACGGCGCCACCTGGCAGGCGACCGGCGAAGTGCCCGTACAGGTCGCCTACCCCATCAACGAGGCGCGGATGGTGCAGCGCGCGGACGGCAGCGTGCTGGTGAACGGCCGCGCCGCGGCGGGCGGGGAGGGCCAGCGGATCGTCTCCGTCAGCGAGGACGACGGTCTGACCTGGTCGCAGCCGGCGCTCGACGGGGGCACCGGCTCGTTCAACGCGGTGGACGCGAGCCTGTTGCGCCTCACCGGCGGCCCCGGCGGCCACGGCACCGACCGGGTGCTGTTCAGCCGCCCCGACTCCCCTGTCAGACGCAACATGACGGTGTCGGTCAGCTACGACGAGGGCTACTCGTACCGCTACTCGCGGGTCGTCAACGAGAACCGTGCCTTCTACTCGGACCTCGCCCACCTCTCCGACGGCACCGTGATCCTGCTCTACGGCTGCGACGGCGACGCGGCGAGCGTCCCGCTCCGGGTCAACGTCTGCCGTTTCTCGCTCGACTGGCTGACCCGCGGCCGCGACAGCCTGCGCCACGGCCCCCACTACCGGGAGACCGTCGTCGCCCTGGCCGACACGCACCACGAGGTCACCGGCGGCGCCGTGACCACCGCCGACGACCCGCCGGCGCGCGGCGGGTCGCGACTGGTCCTGACCCCCGAACAGGTCGGAGGCGCGGTCGAGTTCGCGATCCGGGTGCCGCGCACCGGCGAGTACGAACTGCTCCTGCGCCACTACCGCTCGGCGGACGGCGGCCTCGCCACCGTCACGGTGGACGACGGCACCGTCCTGCCCGCCTACGCGATCGACACCACCGCGCAGACGGCGGCCGGCTTCGACCTGGCCCACCTCGGCACGGCCCGGCTGCGCGCCGGGCGGCACACCGTGCGGTGCGCGGTGACGGGGACCGGCAGGGGCGGCGGGACCCTGCTCGGCCTCGACTCGCTCAGCCTGATCGAGGCGCCGGGCTCCGCCGACGTCCGCGCGGAGGTGGTCGTGGACAACGACCGGCTGGGCTTCGAGGTGGTCTCCGGCAGCTGGCCGACGGCGACGGCGGACCCAGGCTTCTGGTCGGGCAACTACCGGACGGCGCCCGCCGGTTCGGGCACCCGGAAGGTGCGCTGGCGTCCGGCCGTACCCCAGGACGGCGCCTACGAGATCCAGGCGTCGTATCCTCCGGCGGCCACCCGGGCGAGCAACGCCCCCTACACCGTCGTCCAGGCGGACGGCACGGCCACCACCGTCCGGATCGACCAGCGGGCGGCGGGAACCGCCGACCCGCGCGGCGGGACCTGGGTCTCCCTCGGCGAGTACCAGCTGGCGGCCGGTCTCGGCACGTCGGTCGAGCTGACCAACGACGCCGACGCGACGGTGGCCGCCGACGCGATCCGCCTGCTGGGCCCGCGGACCTGACGTCCCGGGGTGCCGCCGGAGCGGCGGCCGGCGGCTACAGGGCGACGATGCCCTCGCCGCCGACCGCGTCCGGGACGGTGACCGAGCCGATCGCGGTCAGCGAGCCGTCGTGGTTCACCCGGAACTCGTCCACGATGCCCTTGGCGCCGGTCTGCGCGTAGAGGTAGCGGCCGTCCGAGGAGACGGCGGCGTCGACGGTGCCGCCGTCGGTGGCGGTGTCGCCGAGCGGGACGAGGCCGTGCCGGCCGCCGGTGCGGAAGCCGGACAGGCTGTTGCTGCCCGCGTTGGACGCGTACAGGTGGCGGCCGTCCCGGACGATCCAGCAGGTCGCGGCCTGCCCGGTGGCGGCGGGGGAGCCCACCGGGGTGACCTTGCCGTCGCGGGCCACGGTGTAGGTCGCCACGGTGTTGGTGCCGGCCTCGGTGACCTGGAGCCGGCCCGCGGCGTCGAAGATGAAGCCGAACGGCACGGTCCCGGGCTCGGAGTTCACCACCGGCTCGCGGGCCGGGGCGCCGGAGCGGTCCAGGGGGAAGACGTCGATGCTGTTGGCCGCGGCCTTGGTGGTGACGACCAGCCGGGTGCCGTCGGGCGTGAACGCGATCTGGCCCGGGGTGTGGGTGAACTGGGGCGTGGCCGTGGGGTCCAGGCCCAGGCCGCGCTGCCAGGAGTGCACGGTGGCCAGCCGGTCGCCGACCCGGACGAACCCCTGCACGGAGCCTCCGTCCAGGGCGTTGAGGACGTAGACCCGGTCGCCGTGGACGGCGATGCTGACCGGGAAAGAGCCGCCGGAGGCCACCTGCTGGGTGCGTGTCAGCCGGTCGCCGTGCACGGCGAACACGGTGACGGTGTCGCTGCCCGCGTTCACGGCGTAGAGGAGCTGGTGCGCGCGGTCGTAGGCGAGCGAGCCCTGTGAGGCGAGGTGGTCCACCACCGAGCCGGCCAGGCTGCCGCCCAGGCCGCCGGTGGGGTAGCGGCCCGCGGCGGTGAGGGTGCCGTCGGCCTCGCGGTCGTAGGCGACGATCGCGTTCCCGGCCGGGCTGTCGGTCTGCACGAAGACCGCGGAGCGGGGCTGCGCGCTGTGGTGCGAGGCGGCGGCGGCCGGGACGGCGAACGCGGTGGCCACGGCGAGGGCGGCGGTGCCGATCGAGGCGGCGATACGGACGGTGCGGGCAGGCGTCATCGTCATTCTCCGTGTGTGGGACGGAAGTTCGGAATGACTGAGACGTTAGGTCGGCCAGGCCCGCGACAACCGGGCGAATACGACATACCGCCTGGACGTCCGCGACCCGTAAGGATTGCCCGCCGTGCGGTACGGCCGTGGGCGCCAGACCCGCCGGTGCCTATCCACGCCGGGGTCAGGCTGTGCGGTCGGGCCCGGCCCATACTCGGATCCATGAACGGAAAAGTGCGGCTCGGGGAGTTCCTGCAGACGCGGCGCTCCCAGCTGCAACCGGAGGATCTCGGGATACCCGGCTACGGGGAGCGGCGCCGGGTGCCGGGTCTTCGGCGCGAGGAGCTGGCCTCGCTGGCGGGTGTCAGCGTCTCCTACTACACCCGGCTGGAACAGGGACAGTCCCTGAACGCCTCACCGCAGGTACTGGACGCGATCGCCCGGGCCCTGCGGCTGGAGGAGGCCGAGCGCCTGCACCTGCACAACCTGGCCCGGCCGTCGGACACGGGCTCAGGACGCGGCCGCCGGCCCGCCCCGGAGCGGGTGACGGAGGCGACCGGCCAGCTGCTGGAGGCACTGGTCCACATCCCGGCGATCGTGAGCGGCCGGCGCGGTGACGTCCTGGCCTGGAACCGGCTGGGCCATGCGCTGTTCGCCGGACACCTGGACCCGGGCGCCCCGGACCGGCCGGCGGAGCGGCCCAACATGGCCCGGCTGGTCTTCCTCGACGCGCACACCCGTGACCTGTACGCCGACTGGCCGGCCAAGGCCAGGGCCGTGGTGGGGAATCTGCGCCTGGTGGCGGGCCGGCACCCGGACGACACCGCGCTCCACGCGCTGGTGGGTGAACTGAGCGCGAAGAGCACGGACTTCGCCTCGATGTGGGCCGACCACCGCGTCACGGCGTGCGCCGTCGCGACCTACGAGATGCGGCATCCGCTGGTCGGCCCACTGACCGTCACCCAGCAGACCCTGAGCCAGGGCCCGGGCCCGGACCAGGGGCAGAACATCGTGGTCGCCACCACCGAGGCCGACTCGCCCGCGCGGACCACGCTGGACCTGCTCGCCCAGGTCAGCCCGCAACACGACCCGGCGCGACCAGGAGTCCGGGCCGGCTCCGGCTGACCCGGCACCACCCCACCGGACGCCGGGCAGACATCCGCGAGCGCCCGTCGCTCCCTCCACTCACCCGCGTACGGGCGGCCACGGCCGCCACCCGAAGCACCCGGCGCATCAGGCCTCCGGCCGAAGCCGTTCCCCCAACCCCCGCGCGTCGGCGTACCGCTGCCGCATGTCCGAAAACAGTGAAGGAACCATGTTCAGGAACACGTTGTCCAAGTCCGCCGCGGCAGCCGCCGTACTGACCGCAGGAGCGGTCGCCGCGGCCACCCCCGGCGTCGCCTCGGCCGTCTCCGCCCCGCTGAGCTGCGCGCACGTCGCCGCGCACTTCGACCTGGCCCGGCACCAGACGCCCGAGAACATCGCGCTGGCTGCCGACGGCAGCGCTTACGTCACCTTCGCCGCCGCCCGCCAGGTCGCCCGCATCACCCCCGGGGGGTCCACCCGGATCCTGGCCACCCTGCCCGCACCCGCCGACGGCGGCAGCCACACCCCGGTCCTGGGCTTCGCCCTGACCACCGGCATCGTCCGCGCGCACGACGGCACCCTGTACTTCCTCTACGCCACCGGCACCGCCGACCTGACCGGCCTGTGGCGCCTGCGCCCCGGCGGCGCACCGCAGCGCATCGCCGCGCTGCCCGCGGCCGGGCTGCCCAACGGCCTGGCCCTGGACCCGCGCACCCGGACCCTCTACGTCACCGACTCCGTCCTCGGCACCGTCTCGAGCGTGCCCACCACCGGAGGCACCCCCCACACCTGGTCCACCGCCCCCGAGCTGGCCGCCACCGGATTCCTCGGCGCCAACGGGCTCAAGTTCCGCGACGGGGCGCTGTGGGTCACCAACCTCGACCGGGGAACCGTCCTGCGCATACCCGTCCTGCGGGACGGCCGCGCCGGCCAGGTCGAGACCCGGGCCACCGGCCTGGCCGGGATCGACGACTTCGCCTTCACCGGCCACGGCGACCAGATCCTGGCCGCCCTCAACGGCCCCGGCGAGGTCGCCCTCGTCCAGCCCGACGGCACCCACTCCACCGTCCTGACCGCCGCCGACGGCCTGCAGAACCCCACCTCCATCGCCCTGCGCGGCGACACCACCTACGTCCTGAGCGCCGCGTACGTCACAGCGAAGGACCCCAACCTCCTCCTGGCCCACCTGAACGAGTAGCCCCCACGCCGTGCAGTCGGCCCTGCCGGGCGGCGGAGGCCGCCCGGCCGTTCGCCCTACTGCTGACCGGAGTTCCGGGCCGCGCTCACGATGAGGTCCGTGACCTCCTGGGGGTGGGAGATCAGGGACACGTGCGAGGAGTCGATCGCCACGGTCTTGCGTGCGTGGGCGCGCTTGGCCTCGTACCTCTCGAGGCTCGGGTTGATCGCCCGGTCCTGGTTGCCGACGAGTACGTAGACCGGCTTGTCCCGCCAGGCCGCCTCGGTGAGCTTGTCGGTGAACGCGGACTGCGCGATCGGGCGCTGTGTCGCCGCCAGCACGGACGCCTGCTGCTGCGGGAGGTCCTGGGCGAAGGTCGCGTGCAGCTTGCCGGGCTGGATGTACACGTCCGTGCCGGTGGTGCCGTCGCCGTTACGGAACGGGACCGGCTGGAACGCCTTGGTGAGCGGGACGGCCGGGAACTTGCTGGAGAGACTGGAGAACGACTCGCCCTTGTCCGGCATGATCGCGTTGATGTAGACGAGCGCCTTGACGTTGTCGAGCCCGGCGGCCGCCTGCGAGATCACCTCGCCGCCGTAGGAATGTCCGACGAGGACGATCGGCCCCTTGATCGTCTTCAACAGGCTGTTCAGATACGTGGAGTCCTGGGGTATGCCGCGCAGCGTGTTGGGCGGGGCGATGACCTGGTAGCCATCCGCCTGGAGGCGCTGCACCACGCCGTTCCAGCTGGACCCGTCGGCGAACGCTCCGTGTACGAGGACCACGGTCGGTTTCTGGCCCTCCGAGGCGCTGCCGGCGCCGTCCGCCGCATGCGCCGGCACCACGGTCAGGGCGGCGAGCACCGCCACCGCGAGGGCCAGTCTGCCCTCGCCCGATTTCAAGATCCCAGAGGCGGTCATGTGCTTCCCCTTCCTCGGCGTGCAAAGTGAGAACAGGAAGGCCGATATCGGGCGTTCGATCAGCCTAGTCCGGTATCGACGGCGGTCAAACGGAGGGATCGCGACGATGGGCAGGGGGCCATGAAACTCCGAGTTGCAGCCCCCAAGAGGCCTGCTCAGACTGGTTACATATGCCTGCTCATCCACGGGAGTTTCGGAGTTTCTCATGGCCAAGATCCTGTGCGTACTGACCGGCGCCAGCTACTGGACCCTGAAGGACGGGCACCGACATCCGACCGGCTACTGGGCCGAGGAGTTCGTGGCGCCCTACAGCGTGTTCACCGACGCGGGACACGAAGTCACCGTGGCAACTCCGCATGCCGTCGTTCCTGTTGTGGACACGATGAGCCTGGAGTCGCGCATGGCGGGCGGCGAGGAGAACTCCCTCCGGGAGGAGGCCGTCATCGAGTCGGCGGACGAGCTGCGGCATCCCATCTCCCTCCAGGACGTGCGCCTCGAGGACTACGACGCGGTCTACTACCCCGGCGGACACGGCCCGATGGAAGACCTCTCGGTCGATCGCGAATCCGGGGAACTGCTGCGCAACGCACTCGCCTCCGGCCGTCCCCTCGGCATCGTCTGCCACGCCCCGGCCGCCCTCCTCGCGACCCGGGACGCGAACGGCGACACGCCTTTCGCGAACTACCGCCTGACGGGTTTCTGCAACGAGGAGGAAGCCGGCGTCGGTTTCGCCGACAAGGCCAAGTGGCTGCTGGAGGACGAGCTGAGGAAGCTGCCCACCGAGTATTCGAAGGGCCCCGCCTGGGAGCCGTACACGGTCTCCGACCGCAACCTCTACACCGGGCAGAACCCGGCGTCCTCGGGTCCCCTCGCCAAGGAACTCGTCGCCGCTCTCGCCACACCTTGACGCCCTGGGGCAGACATGGCCATCGCAACGACAAGTCCGGTGACAGGTGAGGTCCTCAGGAGCTTCGACGAACTGACCCCTGAGGAACTCGAGGACAAACTCGCCCGGGCGGCGGCCGCGGCCGCCTCGTACCGGCTGACGAGCGTCGAGGAACGGGCGGGGTGGCTGCAGCACGCGGCCGAACGCCTGGAGAAGGAGGTCGAGAGCGTCAGCCGGATGATCACCGAGGAGATGGGCAAGACCTTCCGCGCGGCCGAGCAGGAGGTGGCCAAGTGCGTGCACGGGCTGCGCTTCTACGCCGCCGAGGGCCCCGGGTTCCTGCGGGACCTGGACGGTGACGGCGCACGCGTACAGGCCAAGCAGACGTTCGTGACGTACCAGCCGATCGGTGTGGTGCTGGCGGTGATGCCGTGGAACCTGCCGCTGTGGCAGGCCATGCGGTTCGCGGCACCCGCGCTGATGGCGGGCAACGTGGGCCTGCTCAAGCACGCCTCGAACGTGCCGCAGTGCGCCCTGTACCTGGAGGAGCTGTTCCGTGACGCGGGCTTCCCCGACGACGTGTTCCAGACCCTGCTGATCTCCTCGGGGCGGGTGGAACAGGTGCTGCGCGACCCGCGGGTGGCCGCCGCGACACTGACCGGCAGCGAGCCGGCGGGACGGTCGGTGGCCGCCATCGCCGGCGACGAGATCAAGAAGCTGGTCCTCGAACTCGGCGGCTCCGACCCGTTCATCGTCATGCCCTCCACCAACCTGGAGCGGGCCACCGATGTCGCAGTCAGGGCGCGGACCCTGAACAACGGGCAGTCCTGCATCAACGGCAAGCGGTTCTTCGTCCACCAGGACATCGGTGAGGCGTTCATCGGGATGTTCGTGGCGAAGATGGGCGCGCTGACGGTGGGCGACCCGATGGACGAGGGCACCGACGTCGGTCCGCTGGCCACCGAGTCCGGCCGGCGGGACGTGGCGGCCTACGTCGACGACGCCGTCGGCAAGGGCGCGACGGTGCTGCTGGGCGGCCGGATCCCGGACGGGCCCGGCTGGTTCTACCCGCCCACCGTGCTGACGGACATCACCCCGGAGATGCGGATGTACCACGAGGAGGTCTTCGGCCCCGTGGCACAGGTGTGGACGGTCGCGTCCCTGGAGGAGGCCCTGCGGGAGGCCAACGGGCATCCCTACGGCCTCGGTTCGAACCTCTGGAGCGAGGACGAGGCCGACCGCGAGCTGTTCGTCCGTGACGTGCAGTCGGGCATGGCCTTCATCAACGGCAACACGACCAGCTACCCCGAGATCCCCTTCGGCGGCGTCAAGCGCAGCGGTTACGGCCGTGAGCTGTCCGACCTCGGCATGCGGGAGTTCATGAACGCCAAGACCGTCTGGATCGGCCAGGACGCCTGAGATCGCGGAGGAAGGAACCATGACCCGTGCCGGCCTCGCCGCCGCGCGTTCGAGCACGGCGGACCTGGCGGAGATCGTGCTGCGGACGGACGACGGGCAGTGGGAGCTGCCCTCGGCATGCGCGGGCTGGCGGGTCATCGACGTGATGGCCCATCTCGCGGCCCTCGCCTCGGAGGCGGTGCACCCGCCGCCGCCCGACCCCGCGCTGCCGAGGAACCGCGAGCGCTACCACGACCTGCGCGTCGACGAACGCCGGGACCAAAGCCACGCCGAAGTCCTCGACGAGTGGCGGCACAGCACCCCGCTCCAGCTGGACCTGCTGGAAGCGGCTCAGGAGCCGCCCGGCGCCGACGAACCGGTCGAGGTGGCCGGGCTCGGGACGTATCCGCGCCACCTGCTGGCGAACACCATGGCGTTCAACGTCTTCTGCCATCTGCGCAACGACCTGCTCGCCCCGGACGGCCCGCTCCCCTTCACCCTGCCGGAGCCGACCGACGAACTGGTCGCCCCCGCCGTCGACTTCATGCTCGCCGGGCTCCCCCAGATGCAGGGCCCCGAACTCACCGCCACCGTCGGCGACCCCCTGGTCCTCGACCTGACCGGTCCGGGCCCCACCACGGTGACCGTCCTGCCCGCGACCGGGCCGGACGGGCGGCTGACCGTGGCCCCGGGCACGGTCGCGGACGCGACGACCCGGGTGCACAGCACGGCACTCGACTTCATCGCCTGGGCCACCACCCGCAAGCCCTGGCGCGACCACTGCCGCATCACGGGCGACGCCGCCACCGCGACACCGTTCCTCGACCGCCTCAACATCGTCTAGCGGAGGCCACGCCCCGGCCGGGATCATTCGCCGCCCAGGTCCAGCAGGACCTTGGACGCCCTCGTGCGGTCGCCTGCCAGGTCGAACGCCTCGACCGCGCGGGCCAGGGGCAGGGTGTGGCTGACGACCGGGCCGACGTCCAGGCCCGAGGCGAGGAGCGCGAGCGCGTCGTCGAACTCGTGGTCGAAACGGAAGGCGCCCCGGAGGGTGAGCTCGCGGGTGACGACGACGTTGCCGAGGAAGCCGGTCTCGCCGGGCGGGAGCAGTCCGAGGAGGACGACGGTGCCGCCCCGGCGGACCCGCTGCACACAGGTGCCCAGGCCCGCCCCGGAGCCGGACGCCTCCACGGCCACGTCGACGTCGTCGGGCCAGGCCGGGTCGTCGGGGCGGTCCGCCCGGACGGTGGCCGTGGCGCCGACGCTCCTGGCGATGTCCAGCGGGGCGTCCAGCAGGTCGCTGACGATCACCTCGGCGGCTCCCGCGTGCCGCAGCGCGGCGACCACCAGGGAACCGATCGGACCGGCACCGGTGACCAGCACCCGCCGGCCGGCCACCTCCCCGGCGCGGCGCACCGCGTGCAGGGCGACGGAGAACGGCTCGGCGAGTACGGCGCGACGCGGGTCGAGCCCAGCCGGCAGCGCCCGTACCTGGTCGGCGGGGACGACGAACCGCTGGGCGAAACCGCCCTGGACGTGCGGCATCCGGGCGGCGCTGCCGAGATAGCGGGCCTGACCGCACACGTTCCGCCGGTCACGCGCGCACTCCGGGCAGGTCCCGCACGGGGTGGCCGGGTGGACCGCCACCGGGGTGCCGATCGCGGGGCCGCCCTCGGCACCGGGGCCGAGGGCGGCGATCCGGCCGACGACCTCGTGGCCCAGCACCAGGGGTTCGCGGACCTGGAAGTCGCCGACCGAGCCACGGTGGTAGTAGTGCAGGTCCGAGCCGCAGATGCCGCCCAGGGACGCGGCCACCAGCACCTGTCCGGGGCCGGGCAGACCGGGATCCCACTCCTCGACCCGGAGATCGCCCGCCTTGTGGACCACGCATGCGTGCATGTGATGCTCCTTCCCCCGGGTCACAGGACCGACAGCATGCCGCCGTCGACGTACAGCACCTGCCCGTTGACGAAGTCGGACGCGGGGGACGCCAGGAAGATCAGGGCGCCGATCAGGTCGGAGACCCGGCCCCACCGGCCGGCCGGGGTCCGCCCCCGGACCCATGCGCTGAACTCCTCGTCCGCGACCAGGGCCGCGGTGAGTTCGGTCTCGAAGTAGCCCGGCCCCAGGCCGTTGACCTGGATGCCCGAGGGGCCGAGGTCCGCGCACATGCCCTTGGTCAGCAGCTTCAGCCCGCCCTTGGTGGCGGAGTAGGGGGCGATGCCGGGCCGTACCGTCTCGCTCTGCACCGAGAGGATGTTGACGATCTTCCCGTGCCCGCGCGGGACCATCCGGCGGGCGACCTCCCGGCCCATCAGGAAGGCGCTGGTGAGGTTGGTGCCGACCAGGCGGTGCCAGTCGTCGTCGGTGAAGTCGACCAGCGGCGCGCGGTGTTGGGCCCCGGTGTTGTTGACGAGGATGTCGATCGGGCCCACCTCGTCCTCGATCGCGGCGATGTTCGCGGCCACGGCGGCGGAGTCGGTCACGTCGAAGGGGTAGGCGAACACGGGGGTTTTTCCGGCGAGTTCGTCGCGGGTGCGGGCGAGGGCCGTCCCGTCACGGCCGTTGAGGACGACCGTGCAGCCGGCCTCCAGCAGGCCCTGGGCCAGCGCCCGCCCGATGCCGCGGCTGGAGCCGGTGACCAGCGCGGTGCGCCCGGCGATGTCGAACAGGGGGCTGGGTGTCATGCCGGCTCCGCCTTCGTGCCCGGCAGCGGCGTGCGGGCCGGGTGCCCGTCGAGGACGTCCAGGACGTTGTCCACGGCCAGGTCCACCATCGCCGCACGGGTCGCCTCGGTGGCCGAGCCGACGTGCGGCAGGGCGAACAGGTTCGGCCGGGCGGTCAGGTCGGCCACGTCCGCGCCGCGCGGCTCGCGTTCGTAGACGTCGAGCCCGGCCGAGTGCAGGCGGCCCTCGTCGAGGGCGTGCAGCAGGGCGGCCTCGTCCACGACCCCGCCCCGGGAGGTGTTGACCAGCGTCGCGGTCGGCTTCATGGCCCGCAGTTCCGCGGCGCCGATCAGGTGGCGGGTGGCGTCGGTGAGCGGGACGTGCAGCGAGACGATGTCGGACTGGGCGAGGAGCTGCGGCAGTGCGACCGGGGTGGAGAGGCCGTCCGCGGCCGAGCCGGACCGGTCGTGGTGCAGTACGCGCATGCCGAAGCCGGTGGCGCGCCTCGCCACCGCCCGGCCGATCTGCCCGTAGCCGACCAGGCCCAGGGTGGCACCGTGCACGTCCAGGCCGAGGTAGTCATCCATCCGGAACAGGTCCCAGGCGCCGGACTGCAGCGCGTCACGGGCCACACCCAGCCGGCGGCGGGCGGCCAGGATCAGTGCGAACGCCAGGTCGGCGGTCGTCTCCGCCAGCACCCCCGGGGTGTGGGTCACCACGACCCCGCGCTCGGCCGCGGCCCGCTGGTCCACACCCTCGAACCCCATGCTGGCCAGGCTGACCACCTTCAGGGAAGGACCGGCCGCGTCCAGCAGTCCGGCGTCGATCCGGTCATTGCCGAGGGCGAGAACGGCACTCACGCCGCCCTCGGCCGCGGCGAGCGAGGCCAGTTCGGCCGGCTCCGGCCGGCCCGTGCCCGTCCAGCGCACGACGTCCGTGTCCGGACGGGACGCCAGCCGGCGCAGCCCCCCGCCGGGCAGAGTGCCACGAGTACTGAGCACGCGCTCTTTCATCCACCACTCCCACGCTGCTTCTGCGTTACGACGGTGAAAACGTTAGTCAGCGCTCAGCCGACGCGACCAATACCGGATTCGTGTGACGTCATCGGGCGCCGGGATTCCCGCCGAATTCGTTGATCAGCTCGTGAAAGAGGTCGTGTACGGCGAGGGCGGGTTCCGACAGGGGCTGGTGATCGGACGTGCACAGGGAGAGCTTCACCTCGATCGTGGGGTCGACGATCCGCCGTACCACCAGACTCCGTACGTCGAGTATGGCCTGGGCCGCCGACCAGGGCAGCACGGTGGCGCCGAGACCGGCGCCGACGGCACTGGTCAGGGTCAGGACCGACTCGATCTCGCCGACGACCTTCGGTTCGAGGGAGACGTGGCGGAAGGCGGCGTCCACGACGTGCCGGATGGTGTGGATACGGCTGGGCAGCAGCAGGCCCACCCCGGCCAGCTCGGCGATGGAGACCTCGTCCCGGTCGGTCGCCGGACCGGTGCCCGGCGCGGCGACCAGGTACAGGTCCTCGGTCCGCATCGGTTCGAACTGGACACCGCGTACCGGGCCGGCGTCGTAGATGAACGCCATGTCCATCCGGCCGGTCATGATCGCCTCGCTGATGACACCGCCGAAGTTCTCGTTGATGTGCAGCAGGATGTCCGGGTAGCGCTCGCGCACGGCCCGCAGCAGCGGCAGGGCCAGCGCGGCGCCGGTGCTGTACGGGGCCAGGCCCACCGACACGCTCCCGGCCGGCGCCCGCCCGGACACGTCGACCGCCGCCTGCGCGTGTTCGAGCTGGCGCAGGATCAGCTGGGCATGGCGGTAGAGGGCGCGTCCGGCCTCGGTCGGTGCCACCCCGCGCTTGCTGCGGATCAGCAGCTGCTGCTTGAAGTGCGTCTCCAGCATCGAGACCTGCTGGCTCAGCGCGGGCTGCGCGATGTGCAGGATGTCGGCGGCGCGCGTGATGCTCCCGGCGTCGACGATCTTCACGAACGAGTACAGACGCCTGGTGTCCATCGGCGACCTCCAGCCTGACAGGAGGGCTCATCGTACGGGCGGTCCTGGCGGCCCGAGCCTGAGCGGTGTCATATCCCGCCCTTATCACGTCACACACAACGGGTATTTGAAGCGCCGATCCCCCGGTACTACGGTCACCGAAACGCGAAATTCCCGGGCGGCGGCGACCCGCCGAAGAAATTGCAACAGCCACGTTAACCGCGTTTCGGATTCATTTCCCCGGCTCCCCCTTTTTCCCGGTTCCCCGATTCCCCGGTTCCCCGGTTTTCCATTCCTGGCGGAGGACGACATGACACACACGGTCGATCTCGTGGCCGACCTCGGCGAGGGGTACGGCCCCTGGACCATGGGGGACGACGAGGCCCTCCTCTCCGTCCTCACCTCGGCCAACATCGCCTGCGGCTTCCACGCCGGCGACCCGCGGATCATGGACGCCACCGTCCGCCACTGCGTGGACCGCGGAGTCGCCGTCGGCGCACACCCCAGCTTTCCCGACCGCGTCGGCTTCGGCCGCCGCGCGATGGACCTGACCCCGGACGAGGTCCGCACCGACGTCCTCTACCAGGTCGGCGCGCTCCAGGCGTTCGCCGCCGCGCACGGCACCCGGGTAGGGCACGTGGCCCCGCACGGCCGGCTCGGCAACCTGGTCGCCACCCGGCAGGACTACGCGGTCGCCGTGACCGAGGCGGTCGCCTCCCTCGACCCCTCGCTGATCGTCCTGGCGCAGGACGGCGAACTCGCCGACGCCGCCCGCGCCCGTGGCCTGCGCGTCGCCGTCGTCGGCATCGCCGACCGCGCCTACCAGGACGACGGCACCCTCGTCCCGAGGAGCGCACCCGGAGCCGTCGTCCACGACGAGCGGGAGATCGCCGAACGCACGGTCCGGATGGTGACCGAGGGCGTCATCCGCAGCGTCGGCGGCCGTGACATCCCCGTCGACTGCGACACCGTCCTGCTGCACGGCGACACGCCCGGCGCCCTCTCCCTCGCCCACCTCATCCGCAAGGAACTCCTGGCGGCGGATGTCGGGATCGCCCCGCTGACCGCCGTACTCGACGGGAAGAGCGCCTGATGAACGGCGGCATCCGCGTCGCGGACTGCGGTGACTCGGCCCTCGTGGTGAAGGCCGGGGGCGCCGGGGCCTGGCGGCTCGTCCACGCCCTCGCCGACGCGGTCGAGACGGCGGCGGTGGCCGGCGTGTACGGCATCGTCCCGGCCTACGACTCCCTCCTCGTCGAGTTCGACTGCGCCGCCACGGACCACGACACGGTCCGCCGCGCCCTGCGGCGGGCGACCGTCCGGCTCACCGACGGCGCGCCCCCGGCGCCGTCCCCCCGGCGCTTCACCGTCCCGGTGGTCTACGGCGGCGAGCACGGCCCCGACCTCCCCGTCGTCGCGGACCGACTCGGCCTGACCGAGCGGGAGGTGGTGGAGCTGCACACCGCCCAGGACCTGACCGTGCGCTGTCTGGGCGCACCCGTGGGGGCGCCGATGATGGACGGTCCCGCGTTCCCGGCACCGGTGCCGAGGCTGGCCTCGCCGCGGACCAGCGTGCCGCCCGGCTCGGTCGCGGTGGCCGGCCGGCAGGCCGTGATCTGCCCGCTGCGGTCCCCCGGCGGCTGGCCCCTCCTCGGCCGTACCCCGCTGCGCGTCCTCGACCTCGACGCCGAGCCGCTGACGCCGTACCGGCCGGGCGACACCTTCCGGTTCGTGCCGATCACCGCGCAGCAGTGGCGCGACCACGACGGCGCGCTGCTCACGGCCGAGGCGGTGGCGCATGGCTGACACCCTCACCGTCCACCGCGCCGGACTCACGACCCTCCAGGACCTCGGCCGCCCGGGCCGCTCCCGCCACGGCCTCCCCGTCAACGGCGCGCCCGACCAGTACGCCGCCCGCGTCGCCAACGTCCTGACCGGCAACGACGAGAGCGCGCCGCTGCTGGAGATCACCGCGGCGGACTTCGGCTGCACGCCCTCCGCCGACGTCCTCGTCGCCGTGACGGGCGCCCCCGCCGACCTCACCGTCGACGACGTCCCGCGCCCCCGCTGGGAACCCGTCGTCGTCCGCGCGGGCGAGACGATCCGCGTCACCGGCATCAGGGTCGGCGTCCGCGCCTACCTCGCCGTCCACGGTTCGCTGGAGTCGCCGTACCTGCTGGGCAGTTGCGCCCCCGACACGATCCTCGGCTTCGGCCGCACCCTGCGCGACGGCGACCAGATCGCCGTACGGACGGCCCTTCGCGCCCCGGTTGGCCACCCGGTCTACGGCATTCCGCTGTTCCGTACGCAGGCGTCCGTACCGCGTCTCGCGGAGTCGACGGCATGGACGGTCGACGTCACCGACGGTCCCGACCTGGCGGAGTTCGGCGACTCGGCGGACCGGCTGTTCCGCTCGGAGTTCACCGTCACCCCGCGGAGCAACCACATCGGCCTGCGCATGTCCGGTGACGTGCCGCGCAGGACCGCGACCGGCGAGGTGCTCTCCCGCGGCGTCCCCGTCGGCGCGATCGAGGTCCCCGCGGGCGACGAACTGCTCGTCCTGCACCGGGGCCGCGGTGTCACCGCCGGCTATCCCGTCCTCGCGGTCGTCACCTCGACCGGCCTGGACGCGCTCGGCCAGGCCCGCCCCGGCCAGGCCGTCCGCTTCCGGCGCCGGACGGTCGCCGAGGCGGTGGCCGCGTACCGCTTACAGCGCGCCGGTATCGAGGCCCTGAAGACCCGCGTCCGCACGGTGTTCGACGCCCACCGCATCCCGTGACCTCCCCATGCACGTCCCCGCACGTCCGTGACACCCCGTCCCCGAAAGCGCACGAACGTCATTGAAGGAGACCGCCATGGCCACCGTGGCCGCACAACCGACCCCCAACACGGTCGATCCGCGAACCGCTCGCAAAGTCACCCTCGCCGGCTGCGTCGGCATCTTCGCCGAGCTCTACGACAACGGCATCTTCGGCTTCATGGCGGGCACCCTCGGTGCCGTCTTCTTCCCCGACTCGGCCAACGCCGTCCAGCTGGTCTTCCTCGGCTACGCCGTCTCCTTCTTCTTCCGCCCGCTCGGCGGTGTCATCTGCGGCCACCTCGGCGACCGCATCGGCCGGCAGCGGATGCTCGTCTTCGTGATCATGCTGATCAGCGCGGCGACGGCGGCCATCGGCCTGCTGCCGACCTACGCGGCCATCGGCATCGCCGCGCCCGCCCTGCTGATCCTGCTCCGGGTCGCCCAGGGCTTCTCGGTCGGCGGTGAGGCGTCCGGCGCGATGAGCTTCCTCGCCGAGCACGCGCCGGAGGGCAGGCGCGGCCTCTACACCAGCTACGCCCAGATCGCCTCCTTCCTCTCCCTGCTCACCGGCACGCTCATCGCCGCCGCGCTGACCAGCGGCCTCGGCGCGGACCGGATGGAGTCCTGGGGCTGGCGGATCCCGTTCCTGCTGGCCGTCCCGCTCGGCGTCACCGGCATCTACATCCGCAGGCGGATCAGCGACACCCCGAACTTCACCCGCCTCCAGGAGAGCGGCGGCCTGGCGAGGAACCCGCTGAAGGAGGCGTTCTCCTCCGCCGAGCACCGCCGCGCGATGCTCCTCGCCCTCTTCATCCCGCTGATGAACGGCTCCGGCTACTACGTCCTGTTCAGCTACATGCCGACCTTCATGAGCAGCGAGCTCCACTTCAGCAAGGTGCAGGGCCTGCTCGTCACCGCGAGCAGCCTGGTCGCCATCTCGGTCGCCATCCCCTACATGGGCCGGCTCTCCGACCGGGTCGGGCGCAAGAAGGTCCTCGCGGGCGCCGCGATCGCCATGGCGGTGGTCGCGATCCCCTGTTACCTGCTCATCGGCACCGGCAACGTCCCGCTCGCCGTCCTCGGCGCGTGCGTCATGGCCGTCGTCTTCGCGGGCCACACCGGCGTCATCCACATCCTGCTCGTCGAGCTCTTCCCGACCCGGGTGCGCTACTCCGCCTACGGCCTCGGCTACAACATCTCCTCCGCCCTCTTCGGCGGCACCGCACCCCTGCTGATGACGTGGCTCATCGCCGAGACCGGCAACGTCAACATGCCCGCCTTCTACGCCGTCGTCACCGCGCTGGGCACGCTCGCCGCCGTGTCCAGGGTCCAGGACAGGGCGCACCAGCCCCTGCGCGACGCGTGATCACGCCGTCCACACCACCCACTCCACCCCCCACCCCGCACCTCTGGGAGTAGTTCACATGCCCTTCTCCGACTACAAGACCGCGCTCGTGACCGGTGCCTCCACCGGAATCGGGGCCGTGGTCGTCGAGCGCCTGGTGAAGCAGGGGCTCGAAGTCCACGCCGTGGCCCGCAACGCCGACCGCCTCGCCGACCTGGCCCGGCGCACCGGCTGCGTGCCGCACGCCGTCGACATCACCGACACCGCCGCCCTGACCGAGACCCTGCGGGACATCGAGGTCGACGTCCTCGTCAACAACGCCGGGGTCTCCCGCTCCGGGAACATCCTCACCGCCGACGAGTTCGCCGTCGACGAGCAGGTGGCGGTCAACATCCAGGCGATACTGCACCTCGTCCGCCTGCTCATGCCGGGGATGGTGGAACGCGACCTCGGGCACATCGTCAACATCAGTTCGATCGCGGCCGTCTACAACTTCGGCGGCAACACGATCTACCACGCCACCAAGGCGGCCGTACACACCCTTTCCCGGCAGCTCCGCGTCGACGGCTACGGCCACCGCATCCGCGTCACCGAGATCTGCCCCGGCCGGGTGGAGACGGAGATCTTCGGCCGGCTGCTCGGCGACATGGAGGAGGCCCAGCGCGTCTACTACGACGGCTACGAGTCCCTCAAGCCGGAGGACATCGCCGACGCCATCGACTTCGCCATCGACTCACCGCGCCATGTGAACATCGGCCACGTGGAGATCCTGCCGACCTTCCAGGTGCCGGGCGGCCTCAACTTCGAACGGCGGGCCGACTGACATGGCCGACACCGCAGTGACGGCCCTGGCCCGGCGGGTCGACCGCATCAAGCCCTCCCCCAGCACGGCAGCCGCCCAACGCGTCCGCGAACTCAAGGCGCGGGGCCACCGGATCCTCGACCTCACGGTCGGCGAACCGGACTTCGACACCCCCGGCCACGTCAAGGCGGCGGCGATCGAGGCGATCGGCCGGGGCGAGACCAAGTACACGCCCGTGAACGGCACCCCCGAACTCCGGGCCGCCATCGCCGGCAAGCTCACCCACCGCCACGGACTGACCTACGCCCCCGACCGGATCACCGTCGGCGGCGGGGCGAAGCAGATCATCTTCCTCGCCCTGATGGCCACGCTCGACGCGGGCGACGAGGTCATCGTCCCCGCCCCGTACTGGGTGTCGTACCCCGACATGGTCCTCGCCAACGACGGCACCCCGGTCGTCGTCCCCTGCCCGGAGACCGACGGCTTCAAGCTGACGCCGGACCGCCTGGAGTCCGCGATCACGGACGCCACCCGCTGGCTGATCCTCAACGCCCCGAACAACCCGACGGGCGCGGCCTACACCCCGGCCGAACTCCGCGCCCTGGCCGACGTGTTGCTGGCCCACCCGCACGTCCTCGTCCTCACCGACGAGATCTACGACGAGATCTGGTACGGCGACGGGGGCCCCGGCGGACTCCCCACCACCCTCGCCGCGGTCGAACCCCGCCTCACCGAGCGGGTGTTCCTCACCAACGGCGTCTCCAAGACGTACGCCATGACGGGCTGGCGGATCGGCTACGGCGCCGGCCCGGCCGACCTGGTCGGCGCCGTCAACAAGCTCCAGTCCCAGATCTCCTCCTGCCCCTCCTCGGTCAGCCAGGCGGCCGCCACGGCCGCGCTCACCGGCGACCAGGGCTTCATCGACGACTGCGTCGCCGTCTACCGGGCCCGCCGGGACGAGACGGTGAAGATGCTGACCGACATCCCGGGCCTGACCTGCACGCCACCGAGCGGCGGCTTCTACGTCCTGGTGAACTGCACGGGACTGCTGGGCCGGCACACCCCGGCCGGCGAACGCATCGGCACGGACGAGGAGTTCGCCGCCCACCTCCTGGAGTCGCAGCAGGTGGCGTTGATCCACGGGGCGGCCTACGGAGCCCCCGGCTACTTCCGCATCTCCTTCGCGACGTCGAGCGCGGTCCTGACGGAGGCCTGCGAACGCCTCTCCACCGCCTGCGCCGCCCTGACCTGACCGTTGCCCCTTGTTCCGCTCCTCGGAGAGAGACCCATGCTGCGTGTGAACACGAAGTTCGACCGCCCCGATCCGGACCTGGTCGAGCGACTCGGCACCTACTCCTCGGCCACCGTCCACGAGGCGCAGGGCAGGCTCGGCGCCCTGAGCTCGAAGATCAAGCCGGTGGCGGACACCATGTCCCTGTGCGGCCCCGCCTTCACCGTGCGCTGCGCGCCCCGGGACAACATCATGCTCCAGGTGGCCATCGCGCACGCCCG
Source organism: Streptomyces sp. NPDC058683 (assembly GCF_042716195.1). Classification (NCBI taxonomy): domain Bacteria; kingdom Bacillati; phylum Actinomycetota; class Actinomycetes; order Kitasatosporales; family Streptomycetaceae; genus Streptomyces; species Streptomyces sp. NPDC058683. Next base: position 93,964 of record NZ_JBHXSK010000007.1, on the reverse strand, counting down.
GCCCGGCGACGTCATCGTCGTGTCCGCCGGTGAGTACGCGGAGGCGGGCTCCTTCGGCGACGTACTGGCCAACGCCTGCGTGGCCAAGGGCCTCGGCGGGCTGATCACCGACACCGGTGTCCGCGACACCCGGGAACTGCGCGACCTGGGCTTCCCGGTGTTCTCCCTCGGCGTCTCCATCAAGGGCACGGTCAAGGAGACCGTGGGCCCCATGGCGGAGCCCGTCCTGGTCGGCGGCGAGGTGATCCGCCCGGGCGACGTGGTGCGCGGTGACGCCGACGGTGTCGTGGTCGTCCGCCGCGAGGACCTGGCCGACGCGGTCCGCCTCTCCCAGGAGCGCGTCGACGCCGAGACCGCGTACATCGCCGCCTACCGGTCCGGAAAGAGCGTCATCGAGGTCAGCGACCTCGCCGCGGTCCTCGAAGCGAAGGGCCTGGTCATCGAGGAGTGACGCCGGTTCAGGCGCCTACGCTCCCGTCGATGCCCTCCCGCAGGAAGTCGGCGTGTCCGTTGTGGCGGCCGTACTCCAGGAGGACGTGGGTCATCACCATCCGCAGCGACACCTCCTCCTGCCACCTCGGCTGATATCCGGCCCGGTCCAGGGAGTCGGCCTCGCGTTCGATCCGGCGCGAGGTCTCCACCTCGGCCTCCCAGGCCGTGAACGCCTCCTCCCGGGTCGACCTGCTCGCGTCGTACGCCGCCTGGAAGTCGACCTTGTCGGACCAGACCATGGGCGCTTCGTTGTCCTCGAACACCCGCCGGAACCAGGTGCGTTCCACCTCCGCCATGTGCCGCACCAGGCCGAGCAGCGAGAGCGTGGACGGCGGCATCGACTGCCGCCGCAGCTCCTCGTCGGTGAGCCCCTCGCACTTCATGGCGAGGGTGGCCCGGTGGTAGTCGAGAAAGGCCCGCAGCGTGTCGCGTTCGTCTCCGAAAGCGGGCGGTCCTATGCGGTTGTCGCTGGTCACTGACCGTACTCCTTGTCCATTCCGGCGTCGGGGGGGCAGCAGCGTCGTCGCCTCACCGTGGCCAGTATTGGGCAAGGGCCCCTTCCCGGTACGGGGCGGGGCTGACGCTGAGGTCGCCGGCGAAGGGGCGGTCCAGGACGAAGACCAGGAGCAGGCTGAAGCCGACGAGTCCGGCGACCGAGGCGACGAACAGGATCTGGACCCGCAGTTTGCGCATGCCGTAGAGGAACGTGAGCGGCACCAGGACCAGCGCACCGCCGACGGCCAGGGCCTGGAGCAGCGGCGGAAGTTCCTGGCGCGCCATGGTGATGCGGGCCCGCCGCTGGGAGGCCACGTCGTCGAGATGGCCGACGGCCTGCTCGTAGAAGACCTGCTCCTGCTCGGTCTTCGGGCCGTACGTCTGGAACACCCGGAAGGCGGCCTGGAGATGGGTCTCGGTGGCCCCGTAACTGGGGTGCCCCGCGCGCATCCGGGGCCACTGGTCCTCGACGACCGCGTGGACGTAGCCGCTCAGGGCGGCGTCGAGACGGTCCCGCACCGACGCCGGGAACGAACCGGCGTCGCGCGAGATGAGCGCCACGTCGGTGGCCTCGGAGGCGACGATGGTCTGGGTGTCCTCCAGCTGCGTCCACAGGGTGACGATCACGAACGCGAGGATGATTCCGTAGATGGCGCCGAACATCCCCAGCGTCACACCGACCATGTCGTTGTGCTCACCGCGGGCCAGCGACGGGTACCTGCGGCGCAGCACCACACTGCCGGCGACGGCCAGGACGACAGTCCCCCCGACGGTGAAGACGGCCAGCGTGAAGGTGCTGAAGTGGTTGAGCAGCCATAGGGACATGTGCGCGGAGTCTAGACAGGACAGAACACCCCAAAACCGCCGCTCCGGTAAGCGGCTGCGGGTATACGGGAAGAAGTTCACACCACCGAGTGAGAGCCGGTCCGTGGCGAGCGGGACGAACTCCTATCCGATGCACAGGGCCCTGCCAGGCAGGCTTTAATCGCCGACGAAATCGTCAACGACATGCCCGACTCAACGCACGGACACAAGCCGAGAACCCCGGCCGCCCACCGCTCCCGCCGCTGGTTCATGAACAAGGCCCTCCTCGCCGGCGGCGTCTCCGCCGTCGCGGTCATGGGTGGCTATGCCGCCACCATGGCCAGTGCCGACGAAGCGTCCTCCACCGACGCCGCCGCCGACGCCACGGCGAGCGCCTCCCCGTCCGGCCCGCCTGCCGGCGGCGGCTTCGGACAGACCATCGCGTACGACGACTTCGTCGGCGTCACCACCGACGGCACCGTCGTCGACGACCTGTACGCGATTCACCGGACCGGCGTCTCCACCACCCCGGTGGTGCGCGCCGCGTCGGCCTTCGTGAACTCGCTGACCGACGAGCAGAAGTCGGCCACGCTCTACGACATCGACTCCGACCAGTGGCTCGACTGGACCAACGTCGACTCCAACGACCGCGACGGTCTCGCCCTGCGCGACATGGGCGACAAGCAGTACAAGCTCGCCGTCAAGCTGCTCAGGGCCGCGCTGTCCGCGCGCGGGCTGGAGAACGCCACCCAGATCCGCAAGCTCAACCACTTCCTCGGTGAGTACAGCGGCGACACCTCCAAGGCGCTCAACTACGACGCCTACTGGTTCACGATCATGGGCACCCCGTCGCCGACCGAGGCATGGGGCTTCCAGTTCGAGGGCCACCACCTGGTCGTCAACTACTTCGTCCTGGGCGACCAGGTCGTCGCCACGCCGACCTTCCGCGGCTCCGAGCCGACGAAGATCACGTACGACGGTGTCGACTACCACCTCTTCCGCGAGGAGACCGCCGCCGGCCTCGGACTGCTGCGCTCGCTCGACGACACCCAGCTCGCCACCGCCGCCCCCGGCACCGAGACGAAGACCGGCACCAACCTGGTCGCCGGCGCCGGCAACGACAACGCCGTCCTGCCGTACAAGGGCATCAAGGGCTCGGCCCTGCACCGCAGGCAGCAGAAGCTGCTGCTCGACCTCGTCGAGGTCTACACCGGCACCATCGACGAGGGACACGCGCGGGTGTGGCTGCGTGACATCGAGAAGCACCTCGACGACACGTACTTCTACTGGATCGGGGAGTCCGAGGACGACTCGGCGTTCTACTACCGGGTGCACTCCCCCGTCGTACTGATCGAGTACGACGCCGAGTCGCCACTCGCGTACCACGAGGACGAGGCCTCCAGCTCAGCCTCCGCCACCGCTTCGGCATCTGCCTCGGCCTCCGCGTCCGCCTCGCCGGGCCCGGGTGGCGGCGGCACGGGCGGCCCGAACGGCACCCCCACCCAGCAGCACATCCACACCATCATCCGCACCCCCAACGGCAACGACTACGGCGTGGACCTGCTCAGGCTCCACCTGGCGACCGACCACTGACGGCCGCCGACTCGTCGCACGGCACGGGCCCGGACGCATCCGGCAGGCGCAGGGCGAGGAGGGCCACGTCGTCGGTGCTGCCGGGCGGCATGCGGGCGAGCAGTTGGTCGCACAGCGTGTCCAGCGGCTCCTGGGCGAGCGCGAGGGCGTGGCGGCGCAGCCCGCTCAGGCCGGTGCCGAGGTCGCTGCCGGGGACCTCGACCAGCCCGTCGGTGTAGAGCAGCAGGGTGGAGCCCGGTGGCAGGGACTGCGTGGCGTCGGGCCGGCTCGCTTCGGTATCCAGGAGGGCGCCGAGGAGGATTCCCTGTCCGGCTTCGAGGTAGCGCGCGTGTCCGCCCGGGGTCAGGAGGAGCGGCGGCGGATGTCCGGCGCTGGTCCACCGCAGGGTCCACGGCCCGGTGTGCGGGTGGCCTTCGACCCGGGCGAGGACGAGGGTGGCCATGGAGACGGTGGTGATGGCGGGCATGGCGTCGTCGAGACGGTCGACGACGGCGCCGGGCGGCCCGGTGTGGTCCCAGGCCAGTGAGCGCAGGATGCCGTGCAGTTGGGCCATCCCGGCCGCCGCGGTCAGGTCGTGGCCCACGACGTCGCCGATGACCAGCGCGAGCGTGCCGTCCTTCAACTCGAACGCGTCGTACCAGTCACCGCCGACCTGGGAGCCGGCCGGGGCGGGCTGGTAGCGGGCGGCCAGCCGCAGGCGGCCGGGCTGGGGCAGCGGGGCGAGCAGGTTGCGCTGCATGGCCTCGGCGACGGCGCGCTGGCGGCCGAACCGCCGTGCGTTGTCGATGACCAGGCCGACCCGGCGCCCGATGTCGCTCACCACCCCCAGGTCGGCGGTGTCGAAGGGGTGTGCCGGGTCGGTGCGCACCAGCGTCAGGGCGCCGGTGATCTGCTCTCCGGAGCCCAGCGGCACCGTGATGGCGGACCTCGCACCCACCCTCCGCAGGAACCCGCTGTACGCCGCGGCCAGCGGGGAGCCGGGCGGCGCGGCCGTGCGGGCCTCGTCCTGAAGCACGGGATCACCGCTGTTCAGTACGTGGACGAGAGGTGAGCGGTCCCCCTCCCCGGGTTCGGGAAGCCGCTCGCGCGCGCCCTCCAGTGCGGCGTCCCGGCCCGCGGGACCGGTCACCGCCATGCGCCGGACCTGCCCGGAACGGGTCAGGAGGTCGATCGCCGCCCAGTCGGCCAGGCGGGGAACCAGCAGGCGGCCCAGCCGGGCGAGGGCCTCGTCCGTCTCCAGGGTCTGGCCCAGTACGTCGCTGATCTCCGCGACCAGCGTCAGCCGCTCGTTGAGGTCCTCCAGGGCGCTCGTGTAGGCCGCACGTTCCCGACGCGCGCCGTGGTCGCCCGTGACGTCGGTGAACATCAGGGCGATGCCCTTGAAGGTGCCGCCGTCCCGCAGGGGAGAAGCGGACCAGGAGATCGTGATCAGGTGGCCGTCACCGCGCAGATAGCTGTCGCCCTCCCCGCGCGCGGGGGCCTTCTCGGCCAGCGTCTGGAGCAGGGGGCACCGCTCCCGCAGGAGCGTGCCGCCGCCCGCGTCCCGGTGCAGCAGATCGTGCGCGTCCCGTCCGCGCATGTCGGTGGCGGCACGGCCCAGCAGCCGCTCGGCGGCCGGGTTGAGGGCGACGATCCGTCCGTCCGGATCCAGCACCATCAGGGCCGTGCTCAGCTGGGCGACGATTTGCCACCAGAAACCCGGCTCGGCCGCCGGCCACGACCGCCCCTCGTCTCCCGCACCAGGTACCGCACCCGCACCACGCACCCGCCACCACGCACCCTCCAGCCGTCGCGGCCCCGCACCGGAGCCCGCGGGCACGTCAGGGAAACCGACACACCAGTGTCCGATGGTCCCCCGGCCGGAGCCCGCCCGCGTGGCCGACACGACGATCCGTTCCCGCACCTCCCGAGTACCCGCCCCACCCGGCAGTCACCGTCGACGGACGGAACCCCGCCCGGCGCGCGAGGAAGCGCCGCACCGCGTGGAAGAGCCGCACCGCGGAGAAGAGCGCACCGCGAGGAAGCACCGCACCACGGAGAAGAGCGCACCGTGGAGAATCGCCGCACCGCGAAAAAGCGCACACCGCGGAGAAGCACCGCACCGCGGAGAAGCACCGCACCGCGAGGAAGCGCCGCACCGCCGAGAAGATCACGCAGGCCCCGGCGTCCCGGGCGGTCCCGCCGGGCCGGCCGCTCTCCTCCCCGGTCGTCACGAGCCGCATCCCCTGATGCGCCGGCATGACCGTCACCGGTTGTCTCCCCGGGCCCGCTGCTTCGTCAGGGGCAGAGCAGGAGAGCGGCGGGGGCGCCGCCGGTCTCGTCCTTCCCGGGCTCCGGGATTCCGAGGCGGGCCCGTTCCGCCGCCATGAGCATGGCCGCGGTCATCGGCGGGCCGGTGTCCGCACTCGCGGCAGCCATCAGCCGGGCGGCCGCGAGGGTGCCGGTCTCCGGGGGGATCACGAGGAGGTCCCAGCGGCCCGTGGTGTAGGAGAGCAGCAGGATCTCGTGCGGATCCAGCTCCGAGGCGGACCAACCGACCTTCACCACATGGCCGTTGGCGGACATCCTGGGTGGCAGGACCGGCCAGTGGCGGGGGTGGACCGCGATACGGGTGATCCGTCCCCACAGCGGATCCAGCATGTCCGCCAAGGCGGAGAGCTCGCTCGGCAGGTCACGTGAACGGGGCCACCAGGCACCGTCCAACCCGCCGGGCCCTCGGGAAGGGCTCACGGATTTCAGCGCGAGGCGCGCGGTCGGAACCCTGAAGGGACTGGACGGACTGGACGGACTGGACGGACTGGAGGGACTGGAGGGACCGGACGGAACGGGCCGTGGCGAGACGCGAGGCGTGGTTGCGGACATTGCGCGGACCCGTCCCCGGGCCCCTGCGCAAGGGCAGCCGCCCGGTGTCGTCGCTCACCGGGAACGGCACCGGCGTCGGAGCCGGTGTGCGAAGTGCTCCCGGTGGTTTCACGCTACTCCGCGCCGGCGCCGGAGGAGCCGTTCCCGGACGCCGTCCCGCCTCCGCGGTTGGCTCGCTGCCCCGACTGGCTGGTTTCGAGCCAGGACCGTGCGGGTTCTGCCGCGCGGGTGGTGTCCACGGTGAGGTCGAGGAGGGTTCCTCCGTCGGGGCCCGCGGGATAGCTGCGCTGCTCGGTGGCGGCGAAGCAGTGGCGCAGTACCTCCGCCACCCTGCGGGCGACCTCGGGCGAGGCGGCGACGATGCGGACCGCGGCATACCCGTCCGAGGGTGTTTTCATGGACTGCACGGCGACCTCGGAGTTCGGTGTCCCGGTATGAGACGGACTCGGACTGGATCTTCCACTCTACTCCGGCGTGTCCCACGGCCCCCCGGACGACCGGCGGAGTCCCCGGCCTCCGCCGGACAGGCCCTAGGTGCGCATCAGCCGCTGGGTGAGCTCCCGGTACTGCCGCAGCGCGAACCGGAGTTCGGCGGAGTCGGTCTCGGGGTCCCGGTCCTGCCAGCCCGCGCGGAGGACCTGCCGGAGCTCCGCAAGGGCCTTCGTGAGCTGGGCGGCGGCTTCGTCGAAGGCGCCCTCGGCCTCCTCCAGGGCCTCGCGCGGGGTGTCCGCGAAGGTGTTGACGGCATGTCCGAGGCGGCGCACGATCTCATCCCGTTCTTCCGGGGGGAGCAGCGGCTCCGGGCCCGTGGTGCGGCGTTCGCCGGAGCCCGGAGGCCGGTCCGCGGGCTGCTGGGCGCGTGTCTGGTCGTACATCGTCGTGTGTACCGCTTCCGTTGCGATGGGTGGGCACCGCCTGAAGACGCCCTTCGCGTCACCTTCTCGACGGCCTGCCCCAGGCTTCCGGGGACCCGGTCGGCCCTGCCCTTCATGGCCCGGCCCTCGGTCGTCCTGCCAGTCAATGTCCGGCGACGACGAGTGTCAACGCGACGCGGGGCCCGGCGCGTCCGGCCGGCGGGCGCCCGTCGGCGCACTCCGGGTATCCCGCGCGCGAGGAGTACGAGGGAGTACGTTGGGGGGAGCGAGGGTGCGTCGTGCCTACCGACAGGCCGTCTCCAGCACGCCACCCATCCCCAGGGGCAGTCCGTGACCCCGGCCGCACCTCCTTCCCGGCGGCCTTCGCCCAGGTCAAGGAACCCCACCATGCCGTCCACTCCCATAGCCCCCAAAGCCCCCGTGCCCCCTACCGCCCCCGTCGCCCCGAGCCCGCCGGGCACCGCCGCGCCGCCCGGGGGCTACGACGGCATCTCGCCCTTCCCGCCGGACGGACCGGCGCCCGCGCGCGAAGGCGGGGAACGGCTGTACGTGACCGTGACGGCGGCGATCGTCGTCCTGCCGTTCGTGGCTCTCGGCCTGGTCGGCTGGCTGCTGTGGGGCCGGCTCGTCCACCCCGCAGACATCCTGCTCGCCGCCGTCTTCTACACGGTCACCGGCCTGGGCGTCACGGTCGGCTTCCACCGCGGTCTCACGCACGGCGGCTACCGTGCGGTGCGTCCCGTGCGCATCGCGCTCGCGGTGGCCGGTTCGATGAGCTTCCAGGGTGACGTGATCGGCTGGGTCGCCACCCACCGCCGCCATCACGCCTTCACCGACCGGCCCGGCGACCCGCACTCCCCGTACCGCTACGGCACACACCTGCGCGGCCAGCTGCGCGGACTCCTGCACGCCCACGTCGGCTGGCTGTTCCGCAACGACCGTACGCCTGCGGATCGTTACGCCCCGGACCTGCTCGCCGACCCCGACATCCGTGCCGTCTCGCGCGCCTTCCCGCTGCTGTGCGTCCTCACCCTCGCCCTGCCGTTCGGGGCGGGCTGGGCCATCGGCGGCAGCTGGGTGTACGGCCTGACCGCCCTGCTGTGGGCGGGACTTGTCCGCATCGCGCTCCTCCACCATGTCACCTGGAGCGTCAACTCCCTGTGCCACATGATCGGGGAGCGCCCCTTCCGCACCCGCCGCCACGACCGCGCCACCAACCTGTGGCCGCTCGCCCTGCTCTCCTTCGGGGAGAGCTGGCACAACCTCCACCATGCCGACCCGACCAGCGCCCGGCACGGCGTCGACCGCGGCCAGATCGACCCGTCGGCCGCCGTCATCCGCCTCCTGGAGCGCCTCGGCTGGGTGTACGACGTGCGCTGGCCGACTCCGGACCGGGTCGCCGCGCGTCGCGCCTGACGGCAACCACGCATCCACCTACGGCAGTTGGCAGGAGCCTCATGACCACCGCACTGCAGCCCGCGCTTCCGTCCCATCCCGTCCTCCGCCTGCACCTGGCGCCCCACGGCGACCTGCCCCGGTCCATCGACGGAGCATGGTGGCCGCGCTCCTACGACCTCCTCGTGGAACTCCCGCGACTGCTGGCCGGGTTGCCGCGTGACTGGGGCCATATCACCAGCGTCACCGTCAACGGAAGGGTGTGGTCCGCGACGCCCGGCCGGATACTCGTCTCCAACCAGGTCGTACGACTGCGCAGAGCCCTGGCGGTGAACGCCCCGCACACCGTCGTCCTGCTCGCCCCCGGCCGCGGACGCTGGGACCTGGTGGTCGTGCCTCCGGACACCGCCGAGGACGCCGCGGAGTCGCTCATGGCGGCCGCGGCGGGTGCCCTCGGGCACGCTGCCGGGCACGCCGCCGGGGACGACCTCGGGGATGACCTCGGGGAAAGCTGACCCGGGCGCCTCGCCGCCGTATCTCCCGCCACTTGCCACGGTTCGCGAAAATGTTTCGTAACCGAGGCATTTCCCTCGCTTGTCCCTGCCGTGAATCCCGTGTCAGTGTCCCGGCCAGCAGGCAGGCCGTCGGCAACGTCGCGTACGAAAGCCTTTCGTACGAGTCCCCGATCTGCCTCGCTCACCGACGGTATGGGGATACAAGAGAGGCACGACCATGCGGAGAACACCGGTCAGCGGACATCTCGAAGGCCCGCGCATTCGTCGCGTCGTGGCATCCGCCGTAACCCTGGCGGCGGCCATGGCCCTTGCCGCGTGCGGGACTTCGGGACCGTCGACGTCCTCGTCGGCGAAGGGTCTGACGATGTGGGCGCTCAGCGACCAGACGATCCTCAAGGAGTCGGTCGACGCCTACAACAAGGACCACCCGGACGCGCAGATCACCCTGCGGCTCTTCGCGAACGACGACTACAAGCAGAAGCTGCGCGTCGCCTTCGGTGCGAGCCAGGCCCCGGACATCTTCTTCAGCTGGGGCGGCGGAGCGCTCGGCGACTACGTCAAGGCCGGCAAGGTCGACGCGCTGACGCAGGCCGAGGCGGGCACGGACCGGTACACCCCGAGCGTGATGCAGAGCGCCACCTTCGACGGCAAGGTCTACGGCGTCCCCGCCAACGGCCTCGCCCCGGTCGTCCTCTACTACAACAAGACGGTCCTCAAGGACGCGGGCGTCCAGCCGCCGAAGACGTACGACGACCTGCTGGCGGCCGTGAAGAAGCTCAAGGGCAAGGGCGTGACCCCGCTGTCCCTCGCCGCGAACTCCAAGTGGCCGACGCTGATGTACCTGGAGTACCTGCTCGACCGGCAGGGCGGCTCCGACGTCTTCACGAAGATCGCCTCCGGTGACTCCGCGGGGTGGCAGGACGCGTCGGTCACCAAGGCCAACCAGTACCTCCAGGACCTGGCGAAGGCCGGTGCCTTCGGCGACAACGCCTCCTCCGTCAACTACGACCAGGGCGCCTCCACGGCCCTCCTCTACACCGGCAAGGCCGCGATGGAGGTGATGGGCACCTGGGAGTACGCCAACATAGCCAAGGCCGCCCCGGACTTCCTGAAGAAGGGCGACCTCGGCTACACCGCCTTCCCGTCGCTGTCCGGCGGCGCCGGAGACCCGAAGAGCATCGTCGGCAACCCCTCGAACTTCCTGTCCCTGAACTCCTCGACGAAGAACAGGTCGGCCGCCCTGACCTACCTCAAGGACTACGTCCTGGACGGCTCCCAGGTCGACGCCTATCTCGCCGCCGGCAGTGTGCCGCCGGTCAAGGGCCTGGAGTCGAAGCTGGCCGCGGTGAAGTCGTCGTCCGACAAGCAGTGGCTGACGTTCGTCTACGACCTGGTGCAGAACGCCCCGGGCTTCCAGCTCTCCTGGGACCAGGCACTGCCCTCCGACCAGGCGGACCCGCTGCTGACCAACACCGACAAGTCGTTCCTGCGGCAGATCTCGCCCGCCGAGTTCGGTACGAACATGAGCAAGGCGGGGTCGTGACCGTCACCACGACCACCGTGCGCCGGAGAGGGGGCACCGGATCCGGCTCCGGCCTCCTCATGGCCGCTCCCGCCCTCCTCCTCTTCGGCCTGTTCGGTCTCGTCCCCCTCGTCGGCGTGCTGGCGCTCAGCCTCGCCGACTGGGACGGCCTGGGCTCCATCGGCTGGGCCGGCTTCGCCAACTGGGGCGACGTCCTGACCGACGGCGCGACCTGGCAGGCGCTCTGGCTCACCGTCAAGGTGATGGCGGTGAGCTGGCTGGTCCAGACGCCGATCGCGCTGGCCCTGGGCGTCTTCCAGGCGCCGAGGGGAAAGGTGCGGGCGCTGTTCGCCGTGCTGTTCTTCCTGCCGCTGCTGCTGTCCGCGGTGGCGATCGGCCTGACCTGGCAGGCGCTGCTCGATCCGTCCTTCGGCATCGGCGCCACACCCGGTCTGCACTGGCTGGCGAAGCCGCTGCTCGGCTCGCCCGACCTCGCGCTGTATACGGTGATCTTCGTGATCGCCTGGCAGTTCGTGCCGTTCCACGCACTGCTCTACCAGGCCGGGATACGGCAGATCCCCACCGCCCTGTACGAGGCCGCCGCCCTCGACGGCGCGGGACCGGCGGCCCGCTTCCGGCACATCACCCTGCCGCAGCTGAAGTACACGATGGTCACCTCCAGCACCCTGATGCTGGTCGGCTCGCTGACCTACTTCGACCTGGTCTTCGTGCTGTCCGGCGGAACCGGCGGCCCCGGCACCGCCACCCGCGTCCTCCCCCTGGCCATGTACATCACCGGATTCCAGTCCCACGACATGGGCCGGGCCAGCGCCGTCGCCACCCTCCTGGTGGTCGTCGGCCTCGGCCTGTCGCTGCTGACCACCCGGCTGTCCGGCTTCACCCGGATGGACAGCCGGCAGGAGGGCATGTGAGCACCACCGTGACCAAGGCCCGCGCCGCCACCGCACCGGACGCCCTCCCCGCCCGGGGCACGGCGGCCCCCGGCCCGGTGCGGCCCAACCCCGTGCCCGGCATCCTCCGCCGCGCCCTCAGCGGCAGCGCGACCCTCGTGTGGACGGCGATCGTCGTCGTACCCGTCTACTGGCTGGTCGTCACCAGCCTGCGCGCCCGCGCCGACTTCACCACCGACAGCCCCCTGGCGCTCCCCGCCCACCCGACGTTCGACAACTACCGGGCCGTGCTGGACGGCGACTTCACCACCTACCTGCTCAACAGCGTGATCGTCACCGCCGGGACGGTGGTGCTCGCGGTCGCCTTCGCCCTGATGGCCGCGTTCGCGATCGTCCGGGGCGCCGGCAGCCGGCTGTCCCGGCTCTCCTTCCGGCTGTTCCTGCTGGGCCTGGCGATCCCGTTGCAGGCCGTGATCATCCCCGTGTACCTGCTGATCATCAGGATGCAGCTCTACGACAGCCTGCTCGCGATCGTGCTTCCGTCGGCCGCGTTCGCGCTGCCGATCACCGTGATGATCCTGGTGAGCTTCCTGCGGGACGTGCCCCGCTCGCTGTTCGAGGCCATGATCGTCGACGGCGCGGGTGACTGGCGCATGCTCTGGTCGCTGGCGGCGCCACTGGCCCGCCCGGCCCTGATGACGGTCGCCGTGTACGACGGACTCCAGGTCTGGAACGGCTTCCTCTTCCCCCTCATCCTCACCCAGAGCGGCGACAAGGCCGTACTGCCGCTGGCCCTGACCCTCTACAAGGGCCAGTTCGGCATCGACGTACCGGCCACCATGGCCGCGGTGGTGCTCTCCACCCTCCCGATGCTCGCGCTGTTCATCCTCGCCCGGCGCCAGCTCGTCGCCGGCCTCACCGCCGGCTTCTCCAAGTGACCAAATAGCCCATAGCACTGCGCAGTTGATCCCCGCACGACGGCCGGGCCCCGTGCCCGGCCCCGTCGGCATGCCCGCGCAACTCCCCGAGGAGTCGTGAATGACGACCACCATGCCCGACCACGGCGACCTCCCCCAGGAGGAGGACGGCCGCCCCTGGACCGACCCCGCCCTCCCCGTCGCCGAACGGGTCGAGGCACTGCTCGCCCGGCTCACCCTCGCCGAGAAGGTCGCGCAGCTCAGCAGCGCCTGGGAGGACGTCGAACCGGCCGGACCCGAGGTGGCACCGGGCACCAGCATCTTCGACCGGGTCGGCGACCTCGCCGAGACCGCCCGGCACGGCCTGGGCCAGCTCACCCGCCCGTACGGCACCCTGCCCCGCCCCGCCCTGGAACACTCCCGGGCACTGGCCGACCGCCAGCGGCAGGTCATCGCGCAGAGCAGGCTCGGCATCCCGGCCATGGCCCACGACGAATGCCTCACCGGGTTCACCGCCTACGGGGCGACGATCTACCCCACCTCCCTCGCCATGGCGGCCACCTTCGACCCGGAGCTGATCCGGCGGGTCGGCGCGGCCATCGGCGCCGACATGGCCGAGGCCGGCGTCCACCAGGGGCTCTCCCCGGTCGTCGACGTGATCCGGGACTACCGCTGGGGCCGCTGCGAGGAGACCTACGGCGAGGACCCGTACCTGGTCGGGGAGATGGGCGAGGCGTATGTCACCGGTCTGCAGAGCGCGGGCGTGTACGCCACCCTCAAGCACTTCGCCGGGTACTCCGCCTCCATGGGCGGCCGCAACCACGCCCCCGTCCAGGCCGGACCCCGCGAACTCCACGACGTCCTCCTGCCGCCGTTCGAGCGCCTGGTCGCAGCGGGCGTGCGGTCGGTCATGAACTCGTACGCCGAGATCGACGGCGAGGCCCCCGCCGCCAGCCGCCGCCTGCTCACCGACGTCCTCCGGGACGCCTGGGGCTTCGAGGGCACCGTCGTCTCCGACTACTGGTCGCTGCCCTTCCTGGTGACCGCCCACCGGGTGGCCGCCGACCTGCCCGACGCCGGGGTGCTCGCGCTGCGCGCCGGGATGGACGTCGAACTGCCCGACCAGCGCGGCTTCGGCGACGCGCTCGTGCACGCGGTGGAGCAGGGCGCGGTGGACGAGGAGCTGGTCGACCGCTCGGTGCGCCGGGTGCTGCGCCAGAAGGCCGAACTCGGCTTGTTGGACGCGGACTTCGACCCACGGTCCCCCGCCCTGCGCGCGGGCGCACTGGACCTGGACAAGCCGGGCAGCCGTGCGCTCGCCCTGGCCGTGGCCCGGTCGAGTGCCGTGCTTCTCTCGAACGACGGCAGCCTGCCGCTTCCGTCCGGCGGCCGGATCGCGCTGATCGGCCCCTGCGCCGACGACGCCCGCACGATGTTCGGCTGCTACAGCTTCCCCAACCATGTCCTCGCCGGCCGCGACGACCTCGGCAACGGTGTCGAGGCCGTCCCGCTCCGCACCGCGCTCGCCGAGGAACTCCCCTCCATGGAGTGGGAGTTCGCCCAGGGCTGCCCGGTCCGGGACGAGGACCGCTCCGGCGTGCCCGCCGCCGTGGCGGCCGCGACCGCCGCCGATCTCACCGTCCTGGTCGTCGGCGACAAGGCGGGCATGTTCGGCATCGGCACCTCCGGCGAGGGCTGTGACGTGGAGGATCTCCGGCTGCCGGGCGTCCAGGAGGAGCTGGTCGAGGCGGTCCTGGCGACCGGGAAGCCCGTCGTGCTGGTCGTGAGCAGCGGGCGGCCCTATGCCGTGGGCCGGTTCGCGTCCGCCGCCGCGGCCATGGTGCAGGTGTTCCTGCCGGGCGAGGAGGGCGGCCGGGCGGTGGCCCAACTCCTCGCCGGGAAGGCGAACTTCAGCGGCAAGCTGCCCGTGCAGATCCCCACCTCGCCGGGCGGCCAGCCGTACACCTATCTCCACCCGCCGCTCGGCGACCGGCAGAGCTTCCTGTCCAACCTCGACCCGACGCCCGCGTTCCCCTTCGGGCACGGGCTCTCGTACACGACGTTCGAGGTCGACCAGCTGTCCGTGGACCGTGAACAGGTACCCACGGACGGGGAGTTCGCAGTGCGTGTGCGGGTGCGGAACACGGGGGCGGTCGCGGGCGCCGAGACCGTCCAGCTGTACGCGATCGACCCGGTCGCCCAGGTGACCCGCCCGGTGCGCGCGCTGCTGGCCTTCGCCAAGGTGGACCTCGCACCCGGCGAGGAGGCGACGGTCCGCTTCCACGTCCACACCGACCGCCTGGCCTTCACCGGCCTGGCCGGCCGGCGCGTCGTGGAGCCCGGCGAGATCCTGCTGGAGGCGGGCTCCTCCAGCCTGGACACCCCGGTACGGACCGCGATCCGGCTGGTGGGCGAGGAGCGGGACGCGAGGGTGCTGCGGCAGCACGGGGTGCCGGTGAGCGTCGAGCGGGCGTAGCGACGGGTACGAGAAGGCGGCGCCACCGGTGGATGCGGTGGCGCCGCTTCTTCGGCTCGGGCCCCTAACTACGGCTCCACTGCTGGGTCGCGGTGCCCAGTCCGGTCCACAGCTCGACCTTCGAGCCGTTGGCCGTCCCCCAGTTGGTCACGTCGATGACCAGGCCGTTGGAGCGGTTGACGAGGGTGCCGTCCACGCGGAACGCCCACTTCTGGCTGGACTTCCCGTTGCAGGCCCAGAGGATGAGCGTGGTGCCCGCGGTCGTACCGTCGCCGTTCGCGGCCAGGCACTTGCCGGAGACGCGGAGTTCGCCGGCCGCGGTCTGGGTGATGGTCTGGTTGGCGTTGCCCGAGCAGTCGTAGATCTGGACCTGGACGCCCGTCGCGCCGTTCGGGACGTCGAGGCAGCGGCCGGAGTAGGCGCCCTTCAGGGTGAAGGTCGAGGCCGTGGGGAGCGGGTCCTGGACCAGCTGCCAGTCCTGGGAGCCGTCGGTGGTCGCGGCCGCCACGGTGACGGAGCCGCCCGCGGTCGAACCGGTCATGTAGAGGCCGGTGTTGAGGACCGAGCGGAGCTTGTAGTAGCCGCTGGTCGACGACGCGACCTGGGTCCACTGTTTGTCGGTGGCGCCGTCGTCGACCCACTGGGCGAGCTTCTGCCCGGCCGTCGCGGTGCCGGTCCAGATGGCGACCGAGCGGCCCCCCGCCTTGTTGAGCAGGGTCACGTTGCCGCCCTTGGCGGTCAGGTGCCAGCGCTGGGTGTTGTCGGTGGAGTTGGCCGCGCCCAGGACGAGGTCGGGGGTGTTCCCGGTGAGGTTCGCGTCCTGGGTCTTGCCGGACGCGGTGGTGAGGACCTGGCCGGTCAGCCGGTTGACGAGGCTGTAGTAGGCGCCGTCGGAGCGGCCGAGGTCGACCTCGGCGTACTTCACGGGGCCGACGCTCTGACCGCTCCAGGACGCCTGGAGGACCAGGACGCGTCCCGTGCCGTCGACGTACTGGAGATGGCGGCTGTATCCGGCGGCGATCGACGTCTTGTACTCCTTCCAGGTGCCGGTGGACAGCCCGGACTCGTTGACCCAGACGTCGCCGCTGCCTGCGGCGTTGTAGACGATCCGGCCGTCCGGCATGGGCAGCAGGACCGGGCTGCCGCCGGTGGACAGGGCGGCCCCGCCGGAGGGCACGGGCAGTGCGGTGATGGCGGCGTCCGTGGCGGAGAAGAACTTCGTCGGGTCGTCGGAGATCCGGTAGCGGACGTTCGTCCCGCCGCCCCAGTACTCGTACGTCAGCAGCCACTTGCCGTCGGTCGTCGGGGCGATGGTCGTCATGCCCGGACGGCCCCCGCCGATCTCCGTCTTTCCGCTGCCCATGCTCACCGTGGCGCCGGGGACGTCCACGACCGGGCTGCTCCAGGCCGAGCCGCTGGTGCCGTTCCAGGTGCGGTGCAGGAGGACCTGGCCGCCGGAGTCGGTCGCGGTGTCGTTGGCCGGGTCGAGGGTCGGGGCGCCGGTGGTGGTGTTGTAGCCGGTGTAGTCGTCCTCGTCGGAGTAGTAGGCGATGAGCTGCCCGTTGTGGGCGAGCAGGTGCGGCTCCCAGACGGGGTCGACCTGGGCGTTGGTGTTGGCGGTGGAGACCCGGCCGACGCTGCCCGCGCTGCCGCCCTGCCAGCCGCCGGCGGCGATGATGTTCTGGAAGCTCCAGGTCGCACCGTCATCCGTACTCGCGTACAGGGCCAGCGCGACGTCCTTGCGGTCGCCGTCACTGGTGGGCGTCCAGCTGGAGTTGGCGGCCTTCTGCTCCTCGTAGTAGTAGTCGTCGCCCGAGACGATGCTCGCGAGCAGCAGGGTGCCCGCGCTCAGGGAGCCGACGTTCTGCGGGAGGACGTACAGGTACGGGTTGGTCCAGTTGCTCGTGTACTTGGCGTACGCGGAGTCGGTGGAGAGGTAGGCGGGGGCCTTGACGTCGGCGAGCTTGGCCCACGTCGTGCCGGAGTCGTCGCTCTTGTAGATGGGCAGGGTCTGGCCCACCGGGGCGCTCTGGCTGTTCTCGAAGGTGGCCACGATCCTGCCGTCCGGCAGCTGGGCCGACTTCGGGTAGAGGACACAGGGGCTCTTGTTGCAGGCGGCGGTGTTGTCCGCCGTATACAGGTTCGCGGGGCTCGGCTGATACGCCGACGCGGCCGTAGCGGCGGCGAGGGCGACCACCACGCCTGTACAGAGGGCCGTCGCCGTAGCGAAGGCCTTTCGCGCCCAGGATCTTTTCACCGGCGTTCCTTTGCCACGGGGGTGCGGGGAGGAGGCCAGTATTCGTAGGCGGCCCGGCACTGTCACCGGCACGTTCCGAAAGGGTTTCGCGCGGTCGCGGGTTACGGGGTATTGACGCGGTGGCGAACGGATGTCGAGGTGCGCACCACGAGTTCCGTGGTCAGCTCGATCCGCGAGGACGCGGGCGGCCGGCCCTGTGCGAGGTCCATGAGCACCCGGGTCGCCTCGCGCCCCAGTTCCTCGAACGGCTGCCGCACCGCGCTCAGCGGCGGGCAGGCCATGGCCGCCACCAGGGTGTCGTCGAAGGACATCACCGACAGGTCGCCGGGCACGGCGAGACCCTGCTGCCGGGCCGCCTCCAGCACGCCGAGCGCCTGTGCGTCGCTGGCCGCGAAGACGGCCGTGGGTGGGTCGTCGGCCCGCAGGATCTGGAGGCTGGCGGTCAGCGCCTCGGCGTAGTCGAAGTCGGTCGAGCGGACGATCGCCGGATCGTAGGCGACCCCGGCCTCCTCCAGCGCGGCCCGGTAGCCGTGCACGCGGGCCGCCCCGGCCAGGGAGTGCGAGCGCCCTGCGACCATGCCGATCCGGGTGTGCCCCAGGTCCAGCAGATGCTGGACGGCGTCCCGGGCGCCGCTCCAGTTCGTCACGCCGATGCTCGGGATGTCCTCGGACGGCGCGCTGAGCGGGTCGATCAGCACGACCGGCAGCCGCTGCTCGACGATCCTGCGCTGGTCCTCCTCGGCCAGCATCGAGATCACGATCACCAGCCCGGCCGCGCCGAGCGCCACGCACTCCTCCAGCCACGCGGAGATCGACCGCCGGCTCGTCGTGCCGGTGACCACGTCGATGCCGAGCTCACCGGCCGCGTCCACGATCCCCCGGGCGACCTCCAGGGTGTACGGGCCGGACAGGTCGCGGAAGACGACGATGATCTGCCGGGGCGTCTCGGGATCGCGCTCCCACGGGCGGACGTACCCGTACCGTGCCAGCAGTTCCTCGACCCGGTCGCGGGTCGCCGCGCCGACGTCCCGGCGCCGGTGCACCACCTTGGACACGGTGCTGAGCGAGACGCCCGCCTCGGCGGCGATGTTCGTGAGCAGGCCGTGCTGCGCCTCCTGCCGGCCCTTGCCTCGACCTGTCACCCGATGTCCGTTCCGTACGCCGCGCGTCGTTGCGCCGGACACACCACCTACCTGGCCGCAAGCCCCGCCGCAAGGTAACGGGGGCCGGTACGGGGAGGCAATACCGGGGACCGCCGTCCGCGGCGAACCGGGCCTGTCGGTCCCGCCGTCCCTCGTGCATGATGTCCCTCCGCCCCGCGGGACGGCGTACCAGAGGCGAGTGTGGCGCAGGTCACGGGAAGTCGGTGCCGAGTGCCGCACAGCTCAATGACGTGAGCACTCATATGCGAACCCGGGTACGGGCCGGGGATTCGAGCGCGTTCGCCGAGCTCTTCGACAGCTACGCCCGAGCGGTCTACAACCATGCCTTCCGGCTGACCGCCGACTGGTCGACGGCCGAGGACGTGATGGCCGCGACCTTCATGGAGGCGTGGCGGCTGCGCGAGAAGGTCGATCCGACGGGCGGTTCCCTGCGGCCGTGGCTGCTGGGCATCGCGACCAACACCGCCCGCAACCAGTACCGGAGCAACCGGCGCTACCGGGCGGCGGCGACGGCTGCCGCCGCGGCCGAGCTGTCGGTGCCCGACCACGCCGAGGAGGTGGCGGCCCGGCTCGACGACCGGGAGCGCCTCGCGACGGCGCTGACCGCGCTCGCGTCGCTGCGCCGCCCGGAGCGCGAGGTCATCGCGCTCTGCCTCGGCGAGGGCCTCGACTACGAGGCCGCGGCGGAGGCGCTCGGCATCCCGGTCGGCACGGTCGCCTCCCGGCTCTCCCGCGCCCGCAGGAAGCTCCGCAAGCTCGCCGACGCCGAAACGGCACGACGTCAGAAAAATCTTGGAGCAACTCCCGGAAATCGGGAAGGCGGCGGCCCCGGCCGACAGTCAAGAGGCGATCACGCACACGCGATCCGGCCCGCACAGGAAGGAAACCGATGAACGCGAACACGTCCCGGCAGAACGCTGCCGAACGGGACGAGGGCGACCAGCTCTTCGACCGGACGACGCGCGACCTGCCGCCGGGCCGTCACCGGTTCCACAAGGAGCGCATGATGGCCCAGATTCACCAGACCCAGGCGGCGGAGCGCACGGCCGAGCAGCCGGCGGACCGGGCGCGGACCCGGCGGCTGCGGCTGCCGCGCCCCGCGATCGCCCTGCCCGCACTGGCCGCCGCCCTCGCCGGGGTGGTCGTCGTGGGGGTGGTCGCCTCCAGTGGCGGCCACGGCGTCAAGGACGAAGGCGTCGCCACCGGACCGGCCCTGACCACCACCGTCGGCGCCGCGACCGGCAACGGCGTACCGCAGCTGCTCGACCGGATCGCGCTGGCGGCGGCCGACACGTCCCACCCGGACGTCAAGCCCGGCCAGTACGTCTACGTCGAGTCCAGGTCGGCCGACACCTTCGTGAAGTCCACCGACGCCGGGACCTCCCTGGCCAGCCACGAGCTGCACACCCGCCAGGTGTGGAGGTCCGCCGACGGCACCAAGGGCTGGCTGATCGACCCGGCCACCAACGACAGCCCCGCGGGCGAGACCCTGAGCCTGCCCGACGAGCAGGGCAACACCCCGAAGGCGAACCTGAACTTTCCCTCGTACGACTACCTGGCCAAGCTGACCACCGACCCCGACGCCCTGCTGGCCAAGATCTACAAGGAGACCAAGGGGCAGGGGAACTCCCCCGACCAGGAGGCGTTCACCACGATCGGCGACCTGCTCGGCGAGAGCTACCCCCCGGCGAAGCTCTACCCGGCGCTCTTCAAGGCCGCCGCGAAGATCCCCGGCGTCGTCGTGGTGAACGACGCGGTGGACGCGGCCGGCCGGCACGGTGTCGCGGTGGCCCGGCTCGACGAGACCAGCGGTGAGCGCGAGGAATGGATCTTCGACAGGAAGAGCGATGTCTTCCTGGGCGAGCGCACGGTCCAGGTGGAGCGGAGGACCGACGCCGACGCCCTCATCAAGCCGGGCACCGTGCTGTTCACCAACGCCGTCATGAACCGCGCCATCGTCGACGGCATCAAGCAGACCCCGTCCCAGTCCGGTTGATCCGTCCGCGGTCTCGCCATGGGAGACCCCCGGGTGAACAATCTGGGGGTCTTTCCTGAACGAGACCGGAACCCGGCAGGTGATGCCTCCGTCTTCCCTCATCGGACAGGTGTCGTCGTCTAACAAATCGGCCGGAAATTGAGATCCATACCACCGCGGGTTCCTTCGCAAAGAGGCAGTGGAACACCGCTCTCCCTGTGGCGTCGACCGGGGGCGAGACCCTGGGCCGTGGCGGGTGTCGCGGCCCTCGGGTTCCTCCTGGCACTCGAGATCGCCGCACGACGCTACGGCCTGCCAGGGCCGATCACCGACCAGGCGCGGGAGGTGATCCTCGCCCCCAAATCGGGCTTCCTGCTGTACGCCGGCATGGCGCTGATGATGACGGTGCTCACCTGGCGGCAGCGGTTCGTCGCCGTCGCCGCAGCGATCGGTGTCGACGTCGGAATCGCGGCGGTCCGCTGGGCGCTCGACGCCCCGGTGACCGACGGCCATCCCTTCGGCAACGGCGCCCTGTGGGTGATGCTGGGCCACGCGGTCACGGCGGTCACCCGCCGCACCGGCCGGGAACGGGTCCTGCTGCTCAAGGGCGTCGGGCTGGGCCTGCTGCTGGTGACCGGCCGCAAGACCGGCGACACCTGGCTGCTCCTCACCTCGAAGACCCGCCCGACGGTACTCGACCAGTACGTGGCAACCGCCGATCACGCGCTGGCCGAACCGTCGTGGCTGGTCGGCCGGATCGTCACCGCCTGCGGTCCGGTCGGCTTCAACCTCCTCGACATCGTCTACGGCCAGCTCGCCGTGGCCGCGGTCGTCGTCGCGCTGTACCAACTGCGCCACGTGGCGGCGGAACGGCGCTTCCCGCGCCATCACCTGGTGCGCACCTTCCTGGTGATCGGCCTCCTCGGGCCGGCCGTCTACATGATCTTCCCGGTGGTCGGACCGGTCTTCGCCTACGGCACCGGTGCCGAGCACTGGGCGTCGGTCAGCCTGTGGCCGGACCCGCCGCCCGGCGGCCACATCCACGGCAACGGCCTCGGTCCCGGCAACGGCCACTGGGCGGTGGCCGACTGGTGGCCGCGGACGACGCCGCCGGTCGAACCCCCGCGCCCCATGCCGTTCGACGCGTTCACCCCGCGGAACTGCATGCCCAGCCTGCACACGGCCTGGGCCGTCGCGATCTTCATCCACTCCCGGACCGGCCCGCGCCTGCTGCGCTTCGCCGGCGCGTTCTGGCTGGTCGCCACCCTCACCGCGACGCTGGGATTCGGCTACCACTACGGCGTGGACCTCGTCGCCGGCGTGGTGTTCACGCTCACGGTCGAGGCGGCGCTGCGCTCGTTCGACCGCGGCTGGGACCGGCCGGGGCTCCGGCTCGCCGCCTACGGCGCGACGGTCTTCGCCGCGCTCCTGGTGTCGTACCGCTGGCTGCCGTTGGAGATGGCCCGGCACCCTTGGGCGTCCGGCCCGCTCCTCCTGCTGGCGATGGGCTCGGTGGTCTACGGCTACGTACGGACACAGCACCGGCCCGTGCCGGAACCTCGCCTGACGCCCCCTCAGCCCCTGCGGCCGGGGGCGATGCGGTAGACCGGCAGCGGCGGGACGGGCAGCACCGCCAGGTGCGCGTACCAGGTGTGCGTGCACCGGGCGGGGGCGGCCCGCCGCGCACCGGCGGGCCGGTACGGCTGCGCCCAGGCGGATTCCCGGTGCGGGAGTAGCGTGGAACTCATGACCGAAGACACGCTGATCGCACACGAGTCAGGGACCTTCGAGATTGCCGGCAAGCAGGTGGCCCGGCTGGGCTTCGGGGCGATGCGGCTGACCGGACCCGGCATCTGGGGCGAGCCGGCCGACCGCGAGGAGTGCCGGCGGGTCGTCCGCCGCGCCGTCGAACTGGGTGTCCAGCTGATCGACACCGCCGACTCGTACGGTCCCCATGTCAGCGAGGAGATCATCCGCGAGGCGATCCACCCGTACCCCGACGACGTCCTGATCGCCACCAAGGCGGGCCTCACCCGCTCGGGCCCGGACGAGTGGGCCCCGGTCGGACGGCCCGAGTACCTCCGGCAGGAGGTCGAGATGAGCCTGCGGCGGCTCGGCCTGGACCGTATCGACCTGTTCCAGCTCCACCGCATCGACGCGAAGGTGCCGCTGGAGGACCAGATCGGCGAGCTGAAGAAGTTCCAGGACGAGGGCAAGATCGCGGCGATCGGGCTCTCCGAGGTCACGGTGGACGAGATCGAGCAGTGCCGGCGGATCGCGGAGATCGTCACCGTGCAGAACCGCTACAACCTCACCGACTCCACGTCCGAGGACGTGGTCGACCACTGCACGCGCGAGGGCATCGGCTTCATCCCGTGGGCGCCCGTCGCCGCGGGCGAGCTGGTCGAGCCGGGCCGGCTCGTCGACACGGTCGCCAAGCGGCACGAGGCCACCCCCGGTCAGGTCGCGCTGGCGTGGCTGCTGGCCCGCACGGAGGTCATGCTGCCGATCCCCGGCACCTCCCGTGTGGCCCACCTGGACGAGAACGTCGGCGCCGCCCGGCTCACCCTCGACCCCGAGGAGGTCGACCAGCTCACCCGGGCGGCGCGCGAAGCGGCCTGAACCACCCGTTCACGGGGCGTGCACCGGCGGGCGACGGGCCCCGGTGTGTGCCTATGGTGGGCAGGTGACGGGCGTTTCGCCGTGGACGCGGGTGCGCTCCAGGCTCCGGGCGCAGGGGCCGACGGCGGCCCGCATTCTGGTGATCGCGGTGCTCTGCTGGCAGGCCGCGCTGTGGGCCGGTGCCGATCAGCCGCCGGTGTTCGCCGCCATCGTCCCGCTGCTGTGCCTGCGCGGTGACTCCGCCTCCTCGCTCGCGGCACTGCTGCTGAGGATCCTCGGCGTGATGGCCGGAGTGGCCCTGGGCGTCACCGTGGTCCACTTCTTCCGGCCGACCACGGCCGTCCTCGCCGTCGTGATGGGCCTGGCCCTGCTGTGCGGGACCGTCATCAGTTCCGGCACGACACTGAACGTGCAGGTCGCGGTGACCTCGCTGCTGGTCTTCGCCAACCCGACACCGGAGTCGTACGGCTTCGCCCGGTTATGGGAGAACGCGCTGGGCGGCGCGGTCACCGCCGTCCTCGGCCCGCTGCTCTGGCCGCGGAACCCCCGCCGGGAGGCGGCGACGCTGGCACGGGAGTACGCGGACGACCTGACGGCGGGCCTCGTACGCAGCACCCGCGCGATCGGCTCACCGGACGCCGCGTACGCGAACCGGACGCACACGCAGGCGGCGGCGGACCGGCTGCGCCGCTACGGGGAGAAGGCCCGGGAAGCGGAAAAGGCCATGCGGTTCAATCCGCTGCGCCGCCGGTACCGGACCGAGGTGGGCGAACTGGGCGACCGGATCGGCCGCGCCGCCCAGGCCGCGCCCCATCTCCTCGCCCTGGCCGCCGAGGTCGACTTCTTCACCGCGCGCGACGGACCCACTCCGGCTCTCTCCCGGGCCCGGACAGCCCTTCTCCCGGTCGCCGAGGCCACCGGACGCGCCCTGAAAGCCCTCCTCGAAGGGCGGGACCCCCACGAGGACACGGCCGCCGCCCGCGCCGCACTGGCCCGGTACACCAGGGACGACGCGGCCCCGGTGGCCGTGCTGCTCCGCAGACCGTTCACCAAGATCCTCGACCTCTGTGACGGCTCCCCGGGCTGAGGACGGATCAGAGAGGCGATCGGCCTTCGCCGGCGGTCCAGGTGATGCGCGGGGGCTCGACGCGTGCGCACAGGGGGCCGCCGTCCGCGTCGGTCAGGCCGAGACGGCCGACCAGCAGGCCGTGCTGCGCGGCGGCGGCAAGCACGTCGGCGGGGACGGCGTCGAGCATGAGCTTGGCGCGGCGGAACATGGTGAAGACACCCGAGTCGTCGACCGTGCACCAGGACAGGTAGACGAACCGGCGGCCCAGGCGGTCCTGCACATAGGGGCCCCTCACATCGATGCCGTCGGGTGTGGCGGTCGCGGTGCACTCCAGGGTCCACGTCGCGGACGCGGCGTCGGCGGGCTGCGGTCCGAGGAGCTCGCCCGGACGGTCACGGCGTTGCACGGCGACATGGATCCCGGCGTACGCGGGACCTTCGTCGCCGGCGGGGGCCGGACGGGTGCGGCCGGGCAGGTCGACGGCGTCGATACGGATGCGCATACCGGCCATCATCTGCCCACGGCCGGGGTGCCCGTCGCAGGGGGTGGGCCGCTCGCTCCGGTGCTTGTCCCGATCCGGTGCTCGTCCCGATCCGGTGCTCGTCCCGATCCGCTGCTTGTCCCGATCCGGTGCTTATGCGGTGCGGCCCAGTACGTCGTCGGCACTCCGGGGCTCGGTGCGGGGCTGCTGGTTGAGCTGGTGGCGCTGGATGGAGGATCGCCGGTAGACCTCCTTGCGGGCCCGCATGATGTTGCCCAGGGGCGCGTGCTCGGCGGTGACCCGCCAGGGCGTGAAGGACAGCGCGTCCATCTTCTCCAGGTTCTCCGGGCCGGAGATGTCCTGCTGCGGCAGCCGCAGCTTCGCCACGGTGAAGGACGGCGAGAGCTGCTCGGGCCACTCCACGGTGGTGTCCTCCACCGGCATGCGCTCCAGGTCGGTGCAGAGCTGGACCTGGATGTCGAAGACGTAGGGCCCCTCCTGCAACTCTGCTTGCAGGGCCGGCCGGAAGACCTCCGCCGCCGAGGCCGGGTCGATGGTGCGCCGGACCACTCCGGCGGCGGACGTCGGGTCGGGGGTGATGCGCACCTTGGCGATGTAGTCCCCGTGCCGGACCGCGCCCATCGTCCAGTAGCTCGACAGCAGCAGGTTCGCCGGCGGGGTCTTCGACAGACGCAGGAAGGCCAGGAACTCGTCCCACGCCCAGTCGTCCCGGTCCAGCGTTCCCTTTCCGGTCACGAAATCGGTGTAGAAGCGATGTGCGCCGGGACGGCCCTGGGAGAAGTAGGCCGGCGCGTTCAGGAACAGTTCCTGGATGAACAGGTAGTGCTCGACCGTGTTGCAGAAGAAGACCGGTCCGTTGATGTTGGCGTAGTCGAAGGTGCCCGAGTCCGGTTCGTCCTCCAGCAGGGTCGGGCCGGGGATGCCGAACATCTTCAGCGCCAGTCCGGTGGCGGCGCCCAGCCGGGCGTCGGCTCCGGCGTGGGGCGAGCCGTTGGAGAAGCGGATCAGCGCGTCGTGGGTGCCCGGGGTCGCGTAGATGCCCTGGGCGTACTCCGGGGGCAGCCCGTCCAGGATCTCCACTTCCCCCCGGACCAGCCCGTAGCCCTTGGCGTGGGCGTCGCGAAGGGCCCGCCCGGTGCCGCCGGCCTCGACGGACTCGGCGATGTAGCCCTCGGTCTTCTCGATCACCGTCTGCACGTCGCGGTCGAAGTCCGGGGCGTCGTCTTCGACGTCGGGCGTGTAGCGGACGAACTGTGCTGCCATGACTGCGGCCTCTCCTCGGCGAGCGTGATCGGACCTCGGACCTCGGGCCTCGGACCTCGGCGTGATCGGACCTCAGGGCGTGGGAACCGCCGTCAGCCCTCCAGTTCGGCCAGCCAGCGCAAGGCACGCAGACCCGGCACGAAGCAGTACTCGCCGCCGCGGGTGACCACGAAGCTGGGCAGGTTCCGCAGGCGGCGCCGGACCGGCTTCTCCGGGATGGTGACGCTGCCGGTCCCGCCGTGATGCCCGGCCACCGGGTCCTGCTCGCCGGGGTAGCCGATGAAGTTGCCGTCGTTGACCCACTCGGCCTTGATGAACTCGAACTGCCGTTCCAGGTGGGCCCCGAGGAAGACCCCGACCAGGCCCCGGTCGGCGCCGTCGTCCTCCAGCACGCCCTCCGGCAGCGGCGGGCCGTAGGTGGTGCCGCGGCGGATGAGGCGGTGCATCCGCGCGTCGCCGATGATCGTGGCGTCGCGGGGGTTGATGCGCCGGACGTGCGCACCGGCCGGGCACCGGTACCCCCGGTCGTCGTTCTCCCGGTACAGGAAGTCGTTGACGCGGTGCGGATCGGCCGCCAGCTCCGGATCGTCGTGCTCCGGCGCCAGCGCCAGCGGCGCCCCGCTCGGCCAGCGCCCGACCATCTTCGCCGCCAGCAACGCCTCCTCCTCGGCACCGGCGCTGTTCGCACGCAGGTAGCGGCGCCAGGCCGCCACGTCGGTGTGGATCTTACGGACGGCCGCGTAGGTCCCGTTGCGCCCCAGCACGTCGGGGCTGGGCATGGGCGCCGGATTACCGGTTTCGTCGAGGTAGCCGAGGATGAACTCCCCGGCCTTGATGGGGGGTTCCTGCGGGTTGGAGCCGGGCAGTCCGACGCCCTCGATGTTCGGCTGGCTGATGCCGTCACGGAAGCCGAAGGTGGTCCGCCCGGTGGGGAGTTGCTTGACCTCCTGCTGCCAGATCACGTGCACACCGGGCGTGTCCTCGTAGGCGGCACGGGCCCGCTCCAGCTCCTGGTCCAGCTGCGCCGTGTCGGAGGAGAGGGCGCTCAACGCGATATGGACGTCGCCCGTTCCGAACGGTTTCTCCCAGTGGGCCGGGGCGCTCTCGCCGACGTCGCCGATCCGCTCCGCGCGCGCGGCCATGCCCTCGCGGAACGCCCGTGGGAAGCTGTCCAGCGACTCCTGGGGCACCCCCAGGGCCGCCAGCCCCTGATAGGTGAACGCCACGGCGACCCAGGCGTCCCGGCTCCGGTCCGCGTCCGGCAGGCCGCCCGAGGTCACCGGGAGCAGCCGGCGCAACAGCGCGCGGCCGGCCCGGGGGTCGTCCACGCGCAGGAAGACGAACCTCCCCTCGTAGGGCACGGGCCGTGGCCGCAGGGCCCCGCTCTGGACGTCGTCGATGTCGACGCGCACGCCTGCCGCGCTGCCGCTGTCCACTGTGTTCATGGGCGCTTGTGCCTCCGCATCGGTCTCTGCCTGGACAGCCGCCCCGCAACGGCCGACTCGCAACGGCGGGTTCTAGGCCGAGGCTTCTTCCAGCAGCTTCTGGAAGGCCGGCGTGGACACCAACTCCGCGTTGGCCGGGTTCTCCAGCGCCGCCCGGAACTGGGGGGTGTCCAGCACCTCCTGGAACGCGTCGTCCACGCGGTGGTCCTTGTAGATCTGCTGAACGGTCAGGTCGGGATAGGCGCTGACGAAGACCCCCGCGGGCTCCTGGTGGGCGACGAACCAGTCCTTCGCCCCTGGGTCGGTGACGCCGGGGAACCCAACGCTGTGCGAGAAGACCTTGTCGAAGCGGTCCCCGACCACCGTCTTGGCGAAGTCGTCGATGTAGTTGTCCCAGGAACCGTCGAAGACGCTGGCGAACATGAACCGGGTGTCGTTGTCGAAGATCACGTGCCGGGCGTCGTGCAGCGTGCCGATCTGACGCACCGCCGCATGGACCTTCTCGTCGTCCGCCGCGTCGGCGAGCGTGGCGAGATCCTTGCGCAGCTCATCCGCATGGCCCGGCTTGATCTCGGTGAAGACGGTGAACTCGTTGCAGACCCCGTCCGACCTCCCCGGGCGCTCGGGGTGGGCCGACTGGGTTCCGCCTGTCGTCGCAGTCATCGTGACGTCTCCTGCCGCGGTCGGTGCGAGGGTCACCAAGCGCCCGGACATGAGGCACCTTCGCCCTCACACCTCAATCCTCACCACGGACGCGCTGCCTCGCATCCGGGGAAGCCCCGGCACCCCGGCCCGGACCCTGGGCCACCCCCTCCCGCCCCGAGCGGCTCCCAGAGGCTCCCGAGGACAGACCCGGCCGGGCGCAGGAAGATGGAACCAGTGGGACGTGCCGAGTACGTCGTACACCGTCGTCCTTCTCGGGCAGCCACTTCCGTACGGCCGTGAAGCGCACGGCCAAGGAGCGCACGGCCGTGAAGCGCACGGCCGCGACGACGGTGGCGCAGCCGATCGCACGGCGGCCCGTCGCGCCGCCGAGGCGGTCCGGCACCCTCTCGCGCCAAGCCCTACTCGGCCGGATCGCCACCCGACCCCACGCGGAGGCAACCATGGGCGCAGTTCTCGGTGACGTACTGGGATTCGCGGCCGGTGTCGCGGTCAGCCCGCTCCCCATCATCGCCGTCATCCTCATCCTCGCCACGCCTCGGGGACGTCTCAACGGCGTCCTCTTCACCGTCGGCTGGATCCTGGGACTGGCGGTACTGGGCGCGGTGATGCTGGCTATCGCCTCCCCGGCAGGCGCCTCCAGCCACAACCACCCGGCCACCTGGGTGGGAGCCCTCAAACTCGCCCTCGGCGTGTTCCTCGTCCTCTTCGGCGCCCGGCAGTGGCACCGGCGTCCGAGGGATCCCTCAGAGGCCCGGCTGCCGAAGTGGATGAGTGCGATCGACGGCCTCACGCCGGTCAAGGTCTTCGCACTCGGACTGGCCCTGGCGGCGCTCAACGCCAAGAACGCCCCGCTGACCATCGCCGCGGGAGCGGCGATCGGGTCGGCCGGCCTGCCGGTGGGGCAGCAGATCGGCTCTCTGGCGATCTTCGTCGTGATCGCCACCCTCGGTCTGCTGGCCCCGCTGGCGGTCTTCCTGCTCGGGGGTGAGCGCGCCAAGACCACGCTCGGCAACTGGAAGGACTGGGCGGCTCAGCACAATGTCGCCGTGATGGCGGTCCTGTTCTTCGTCCTCGGGCTGAAACTGGTCGGGGACGGCATCTCCATCCTCACCTGACACGACTCACCTGACACGCGAGGGCGCGGCGGTGCCGGAGACCTCACCAGTAGTGGCGTCGGCCGGCCACGGCGTGCCCCATGGATCCCAGGATCCAGAAGGCGGCACCGACCACGGCCAGAATGAGGCCGAGGGTCCACAGGATCGATATGCCCGTGACGAACCCGACGACGAGCAGAATGATTCCGACAGCGATCATGGCCGTACCTCCTGGCGTTTCGTGAAACCTGCTGGTAGACGCCGGGTTCCCCGAAGCGGCGATGTCATCCCGCAGCAGGCCGCACCAGATTCGTCCGATGATCCTCTGTCGACGGCACCCAGGAACGCACCCGTCACAGGCCGGTTCCGGGCGCCGTCGAAGACGTACGCGTCTACGACCGGCCCACTAGGCGGACGCCGGCACGAAGACCGTCTGCGAGGTGGCGGACTGGAAGCTGTCGTTGGCGTCGAAGACGGCCCGGTAGTAGCCGGCATCGTTCTGGTCGAGGTCCGCGGCGAAGTCGTTGCCGTTGCCGCCCCAGGAGGCCTCGACCGTGGTGAGCGTCGACCAGTTCACGCCGTCGGGCGAGTACTGGAGGTGGACGTAGATCCAGGCGGGCGTCCACCCGTCGGGGAAGTCGATGAGCCCCTCGGCGTGGACCTGCCCCGTGTCGGAGCGGGCGGCCGTGAAGGCCGTGAACTTCGACGCCCGGTGCACGTGGACGACGTCGCTCGTACCGGTGCCGGCCTGGAGGAACGGGTCGTCCGAGGTGTCCAGGGCGAGCTGGAAATAGCCGCCCTGCCACGGCGTGTACTCCATCGTGAAGGTGCCGTCGTCAGCGGTGGTGAAACGGCCCACGAGGTCGGTCTGCGCGTCGTCGGGGCCGAACAGGACGCCCCCGGAGCGCCCGCCCAGGGGTACCCAGCCGTCCGCGGTCTTCTGCTCGACCTTGACGTTCAGCGTGACCGACTGGCCGAAGTCGACGTCGGTCGCACTCACCGTGGACGTGAAACGGGTGGGAATCTGGTCGACGCCGATCTGCACCGGCTCGGACTCCCCGTACAGCACCGGCGGTGTGCCGCCGTCCATGCGGAACACGGCCTGGACGGGCGCGGCGGCGTCGAGCCGCACCGAGGCGGTGAAGTGCCCTCGGGCGTCGGTGGTCACCGTGGTCTGCGTCCAGTAGTCGACATCGATGTCGACCTGGCGTCCTGCGAGGGGCTTCACCTGACGGGTCGGCCAGCGCCCGTACAGGGTCCCCTCGACCTGTACGTCACGGTGTTCCCGGTCGATGGTGGTGCGGTCGACGGTGAGCGCGCCGAATTTCGCCACGACGTAGTAGGCGAAGTCCCCCGCGGACTGCCGCAGCACGTGGCCGCCGTCGGCGTCCGTCACCTCCACGTCGATGCGGTAGGAGCCGAACTGGGTCAGCTCCAACGGCTTCTTGGTGTGCCAGGTGCCGTCCTGACGGGTGCCGGAGAAGAGCCGGAAGTCCTTGGTCCCGATCTCGGCGACCTCGGTCTGCGAGGCGTACGAGAACAGGTGTGCCGTGATGGTCTTGATGTCGGCCCCTGACCGGGCACTGATCTGCAGGATCCCGAGGTCGTCCCCCACGCTGCCCGCGTAGGTGACCTCCGGCTGGCCCGCGGCGTGCGCGGCTGTCACGCCCCCCATGCCGAGCGCGGCGGCCGCGACGGCCACCGTGACCCATCTGCGTATCCTCCGGAACAACACTCTCGATCCCCACCTCTGACTCGTTCGAGACGGCGGGAGCCTCCTCCGGGCCCCCCGCCCAGCCGTCCGACTTTATATCGGCCGCTCAGCACGGACGCACGGAAATCCGACAGCGGGCGCGAGGCTTGGGCGCGCCCAACTGCCTCTGAACAATGGGAACTTGACTTGCCCCCTGTCTCACTCCGGGCATGACCGCCGTGCGGTCGACGGGCGGATTCAGTCCACGGTGAAGGAGTAGTCGTACGTGGTCAGTTGGATGCCGGAGCCGGTCGTCGCAGTGACCTGGAGGTCGTAGGAGCCGTCCGAGGCCGGGGTCCAGTCGATGCTCGCGGTGCCGTCGGCTCCCGCGGCGACCGTGACCTCCGGTTCCGTGTCGAAGGAGTACGTGTAGCTGACGACGCCCCGCACCTTCGGCGTGAACGTGAAGGTGCCCGAGACGCCCGCACCGCCGCCGGAACCGTTCTCGGGGAGTGGTGCCTTCCGCCCCGCCCCGGCCCGTCGCCTGTCGCCTGTCGCCTGTCAGACGGCGCGCCAGCGGGCGTTGGCCCAGGAGAAGACCCCGAAGGCCATGAGGCCGACCGCTATCAGTGCCAGCAGCCAGGGGCCCGCCGGGGTGTCGGCGAACGTACGCAGGGTGTCGTCCATGCCCTTGGCCTTGCCGGGCTCGTGCTGGACGGCCGCGGCGATGGCGAAGCAGCCTGCGGTGGCGAAGACGATGCCCCGGGCCGTACCGCCGAACACGCCGAAGAAGGCGACGACTTCACGCGTCTTCTGTGACGTCTCCGGCATCCTGAGGTGCTTCTCGAACGTGCGCATGACGGCCCGGACGGCGATCCACAGGCCGGCAGCGGTCACCGCGGCACCCGCGACGCCGACGATCCACTGCCCGCCGGGCCAGTCCAACGCCTTCGCCGTGACGTCCTGGGAGCTCTGGTCGGAACTGCCGCTGCCGCTGCTCTTGTCCCCGGCCGCGTAGGAGAGCACGGAGTAGGCGACGAATCCGTAGAAGACGGAACGGCCCGCGGCCATCGCCCTCTTGCCCGGCTTGTCGCCGTCGGGGCCCGCCTGTCCGAAGGCGGCCTCGGACAGCCGCCACAGGGCCATCCCGGCCAGGGCGATTCCGAGCAGCCACAGCAGTACGGTGCCGAAGGGCTTCTGGGCGATCTCGGCGACCGCACCGCCCCGGTCGGCCTGCTCGCCCCCGCCGGAGAAGGCGATCCGCAGGGAGAGAACGCCGATCAGCGCGTAGATGACCCCGCGGGCGACGAAGCCCGCCCGGGCCGCTACCGCGATCGCCTTGCTGTTCGCCGCACGTCGAACCTGACCGCGTCCGCGCGCCGTTGCCGATCCAGTAGCCATGCCCTACCGGGTGCCCCCGAAGGGCAAGGCCATCCCGGGGCCGCCCCTCCGCCGCGTCTTCCGGCTCACTGTCGAGGGAGGCGGCGCGGAGGAGGTCGGTGGGGTCCTCGACGTGCGGGCCCGGCGCACGAGACGCCGGCTGGAACGGCTCAGGGGGCATGGCCGCGGAAGGCGACGCGCTGCTTCCCTTGCGCAACTGGGGCCCCGAAACCACTCCGCCGCGGTGGGACACCCGCGGGTCCGCGGCCACTGCCTCGGCCCGTCGGTGGGCTCCCTCGGGTAGGCCCGTCAGGTTGGGCCCGTCAGCTGGGCCCGTCCGGGCTTCGGGAGAAGGCCGTGTCGCCGGTCGTCGCCACGATCGCGTCCTTGACGAGCAGCACGCGCGGCGGGTAGCTCTGCGCTTTGTCCCCGGGGTCGGCCAGCGCGGAGGTGCGCCAGACCTCCGCTCCGGTGCGGCTGTCCAGTGCCAGAAGACGGCCGAAGCGGTTGGAGAAATAGACCCGCTTGTACGTCGCCGACACCGCGGGCGCGGACAGGCTCTCCACGTCCGTCACCTTCTGCCAGAGCTGCTTGCCGCTGTCCGCCGACACCGCGGTGACCGATCCGTCGGACCGGACGAAGTAGACGACGCCGTCCACAAGGGTGGCCGCGCCGGTCAGCGGACGAGCCAGCGGTATCCGTCTGACCTGCCCGGTTTCCGAGGCCACCCGCAGCAGCGCGTTGTACGGCCGTTCGTATCCGGCTTCGTACACGTCCTTCGCGGTCTGCGGGGCGAGGAACAGGGGTTGCCCGCCGACAGCGCCGAGCGCTTCCGCCTTCCTGGGCAGTTCGGCGGTCTCGGTCAGGCTGCCGGGTCCGAGCTTCATCAGCTCGACCGGGGCCTGACCGGGCTCGGTGCCCTGCGAGCACAGGGCGTAGGGGACGCCCCCCAGCACCGACGGAGTGCAGTACTCGTCCAGCGAGGGCGCCCGCCACAGTTCCTTGCCGGAGGACCCGTAGGCCACGAACGACGCGTAGTCGGGCGACAGGGTCAGCAACCCGCCGTCGTACAGGACCGCGGCCTCGGACTTGTTGATGTCGCGTTGCCATCGCCGGTCCCCGGTGGCGGCGTCGAGGGCCACCACGCGCCTGGTCGTGTCGTCCGGATCCTCGTACGCATAGACCAGCCCGTCGCGCACGCCGATCGGCTGCGCCCCCTGAGGGCGGGTGCCGGTCCGCCACAGGGTGCGGCCGGAGGCCGCGTCGACCCTGGCGACCGTGACGCCCGTACCGCCGCAGTAGAGGGCGCTTCCCTCCGCCACGCATCCGGAGCTGTTGTAGTCGAGCGGGACGCCCTTCACGTCGTACCGCACATCCGTGCGCCACGGCCGCCAGCCGTCGGGCAGTGACGCGGCACGGGCGGTGGCCGTGGCGGTGGCATCGGAGGAGCTGGCGGTGGCGTCCGGATCGGACGCGAAGACGCCCAGCCCGACACACAGCCCCGTGACGGCCAGCACCGCGCCGAGGCCGGTGAGCAGCATCCGGATCCGGCGTCGCTTGCCGGTGCCGGTGCCGGAGCCCGTGCCCGAGCCGGTGCCGGTGTCCGTGCCGGTCGCGGCGCCCGCGGAGGTGGTGGCCGCGCTCCGGGAAACGGAGTGGCGCCGGGGTTTCGCGGACTCTCCGGTCTTCGGAGACCCGGTGGCGTCGGACTCCGGCACCGCCTGGAGCATGCGGTGGATGTCCGTCAGGTCCGGCCGTGCGGACGGGTCCTTGTCCAGGCAGCGTTCGACAACGCCCAGGAGCGCTTCGGGCACCCCACCGAGGTCCGGGGTCCCGTGGACCACCTGATAGCCCGTTATGTACGGGCTGTCGGCGTCGAACGGTCCCGTGCCGACGGCCGCGAACACCAGCAGCGACCCCAGCGAGAACACGTCCGAGGCCGGGGTGACGTCCCGGGGAGCGGCCAGTTGCTCCGGCGACATGAAGGGCGGAGTGCCGATCATCCGCCCGGTCGTGGTGAGGTTCTGGTTGTCGGACGCGCGCGATATGCCGAAGTCGATGACGCGCGGCCCGTCGTCGGTCATCAGGACGTTGCGCGGTTTGAGGTCCCGGTGCACCAGGCCCGCCCGGTGGATGTCGCGCAGCGCCTCGGTGAGCCCCAGCCCCAGCGCGCGCAGTTCCCGCTGGCTCAACGGGCCGTCCCTCTCGACGGCTTCGGCGAGGTTGAGCCCCGGCACGTAGAGCGTCGCCATCCACGGCCGGTCGGCGTCCGGGTCGGCGTCCAGGACGGGCGCGGTGAAGGCGCCGCTCACTCTGCGCGCCGCCGCGATCTCCTGCCGGAAGCGGGTGCGGAACTCCTCTTCCTGGGCGTACGGCCCGTGCACGAGCTTGACCGCGACCTGCCGTCCCGAGGCGGAGACTCCCAGATAGACGACTCCCATGCCGCCCGTCCCGAGCCGGCCGAGAAGGGTGTACCCGCCTATGGACTCGGGGTCCCCGGTACTCAGGGGCGTCATCGCCGAACGTCCTTCCCAGCGCCTGTCTGCCTCACGGGGATCAGAGTAGGGCCTGCCGCCCCGGAAACGGAGCCGCTCATTTCCCTCGCCGGTGTCGCCGCCGGTGCCGGAGCCGGCGGTCCCGGCAGGGCGCCTGCACCCTCCTGCGTTCCGTTCGGCATCCCAGGAAGGTCGCGTTTCCGCAGTTCAGAGCTGGTTCGATCATTCCAGCGTCCCGAAACTCCCGCAGGGAATGGCAGATGGAACGCCGCATGGCACAGGCTTGGGTCATCCGAGCACGGCGCCCCACCGGACACGGCGATCGTGCTCGCTCAACCCCACGTTCACGGCCCGCACTTCCGGCGCGCCCACGCACACCACACGCAGCACACGCAGGACAGGTCCGACCCGCACAGCCCACAACCGGAAGATCACCTTCCGAATATTCAGAGAAAGCAGCCCCCTCATGCGTATCGCCACCCGTTTCGCCTCCCGCGCGGCCGCCTCCTCCATGGTCGTCGCCGCCGCCCTCGCGCTCGTCGGCTTCCAGGCCACCGCGCAGACCGCCTCCGCGGCCACCAAGAAGGCCTCCGCGGTCGTCACCTGCACCACGGCGAACACCAAACTGACCGTCACCGAGGTGTCCCGCCCGATCAACCACCTGCTGCTCAAGGCCACCAACACCGGTACCAAGCCCTGCTACGCCTACATCGCCCCCTACCTGAGGGCCGGCGCCGACGCCCAGGCCCCCCTGTCGTGGGCCGAGGAGACCACGCCGCAGGCCGTGGTGACGCTCGAGCACGGCCAGTCCGCGTACGCAGGCATCACGACGTCCACCCCCGAAGGCGAAGGCGGCGCCAAGGAGAAGACCCTGGGCGTGTTCTTCGCCGACCGGAAGGGCAACGCGATCAACAAGGAGAAGACCCTGAAGCTGCCGAACGGCGGTGTCTTCTTCAACAGCGCCGCCACCGTCACCTACTGGCAGACCAACGCCCAGGACGCCCTCTCCTGGTAACCGCCCGCACGTCGTTCCCCCGGAATGCTCCACAGGGCAACTCCAGGCCAACGGCCTGGAGTTGCCGGAGCAGGTTCTCCGGCAGGCAGATGCTCCAGGACCGGGTGTCCCTTTGGGCCCTCCCGTCCCGATACATGCATGCAGTGTTACCCGAAGCGTCGGTATTAATTTGATTGATCAAACTATTGAGATCAATTGTGTGATGAGTAGGCTTCCCCTGACATGGCGCGGACACCATTTCGGACCAGTCCGTCATCGCTAGCACGCCGGGGACTTCTGTGGCACTTCACGCCCAAGCGGCAAAACAGCAGACAAGCCAAGAAGCGGAACGGCGGCAAGGCGGCCAGGAGACGGTTTCGGAGCGCGGGTTGTCGCTGCGTACGACTCTGCTCATCCTGGCCCTGGTTCCCACCATCGCCATGATCGCCCTGTGGGCGACGAACTCGGCGCAGCTCTACGGCAACTGGAAGAGCATCAACGACCGCAACAACGCGGGCAAGCGGCTCGGGCAGCCGATCGCCCTCGTCTTCTACCAGTTGCAGGCGGAACGGCAGCTGAGCGCGGCGGCACTCGCCGACCCCGACGCCGATCCGTCGGGTCTGGCGAAGCAGCGTGCGCTCACCGACCGGTCCGTCCAAAGCCTCGAAGCGCTGTCCGGCTCCGTGCCGTCCGGTCTCACCAGGAATTTCCAGCAGTTGGAACGAGGCCTGGAGCGACTGCCCGGGTACCGGAGCGCGGTGGACAAGCGGGACGCCACCCAGGAGCAGATGTTCGACAGCTACACCGGTGTCATCGCCTCGGACATGCAGGTGTTCGAGGAGTTCACCAACGTCGGCATCGGCGATGTCACCGTCCTCACCAAGCCGGTCCTCGACGCGCAGTGGGGCCAGGAGATGCTCGCGCGCGAGAGCGCGATCTTCACCGCCGGAACGGCGAGCGGTCACCTCACCAGTGCGCAGCGCTTCCAGATCGCCGAGGTGATCGGCGCCCAGCAGCACATCTACGAGGACAAGGTCGTACCGCGGCTGCCCGGCACGTACGCCAAGACGTACCAGGGTGTGCTGTCCGGCGCGGCCTGGAAGCAGAAGACCGGGATCGAGCAGAAGGCCCTCAACGCCGAGACCCCCGGGGCGGACGGCCGGACCCCGGTGTCCGCACAGCTCGGCAAGGAGTGGCAGCAGAGCTACAGCTCGATAGCACCCCAGCTGCTGCAGGCCAGTGGCGCCTACTCCGAGTACCTCGTCAGCGCCACCAACGACAAACTCGGCGACATGATGACCGATCTGGTCGTCGACAGCACCGTGGGCGCCGCGGCCGTACTGCTGGTGTTCCTGGTCTCGATGCGGCTCACCGGCGTCCTGCGCCGCCGCATCCTCGGGCTCCGCTCCGCGGCGCTGGAGCTGCAGACCAAGCTGCCCGACATGGTGGAGCGGCTGCGGCAGGGCGAGACGGTCGACACGGACGCCGAACTGCCCGAGATCCGTTACGGCAACGACGAACTGGGCATGCTCGGCCAGGCTCTCAACCAGGCCCGCAGCAGTGCCCTGGAGACAGCCGTGCGGCAGGTCGAGCAGTACCGCGGCTTCGAGCGCCTGCTGCAACGCATCGCCAGACGCACCCAGTTGCTGATCGGCATGCAGATGAAACGTCTCTCCACGATGCAGCGGCAGCACGAGGACCCCGAGGTCCTGGAAGGTCTCTTCGACGTCGACCACCTGGCCGCCCGGCTGCGGCGCTACGAGGAGAACCTGGTCATCCTCGGTGGCGGTCAGCCCCAGCGGCGCTGGCGCAATCCCGTACTGCTGCTGGACCTGCTGCGCTCCGCGCAGGGCGAGGTGCAGGACTACCGGCGCATCCGGATCGACACCGAGGACGAGATCTGGCTGTCCGAGCGCGCGGTCGGTCCCATGGTGCACGTGCTGGCCGAACTGATGGAGAACGCCGTGTCGTTCTCCAAACCGCCGACTCCGGTGGAGGTGTCCGCGTCCCGGGTGGGCCGCGGCGTCGCGGTCGAGATCGAGGACCGTGGCATGGGCATGGACCCCGAGCAGTACGCCGAGGCCAACCGCCTGATGGCCGACCCGCCCCGCATGGACGTGATGTCCCGCGCCGACGACGCCCGCCTCGGCCTGTACGTCGTGGCCCGGCTCTCCGCCAACCTGGGGCTGAACGTGGAGCTGCGGCCCTCGTCGTTCGGCGGCACCCGGGTGGTCGTCCTGGTGCCGGCCGAGCTGATCTCCGACGGGAAGCCGCGCTCGGAGCCGCCGGACGACGCCGTCCCGGCGCAACTCGTGACCGTCGGCGCGCCCCGCTCCGCGCAGGACGGTGATCCCGGGGACTCATGGCCGGAGGCGCAGCCGCAGCCGCAACTCCGACCGCAACCGCAGCCCGGCGACCACGAGGCGTCCACGCGCCCGGTCACCGGCCCCAGGACCGAAGCGCCGGCCCGCGCCACCGCCACGCCCCCGACGGCGAGTTCGGACCCGCTGCCCCGCCGGGTGCGGCAGGCCAGTCTGGCCGCCGAACTTCGCGATCCTTCCTGTGTGTACGCTGAGAATCCGCTCGTCGAGACCTCGGGGACGGAGCCGGAACCGGAGCCGTTGCCGCGCCGGATCTCGCCGCGCCGCTCCGGCGCCACGGTCGGCGCCTTCCAGCGTCAGTCCCGGATAGCCCGGCTCGGGCCCGACTCCGATCAACAGCCCACTCCACCGTCACCGGGTCACGACGGGGCCCGCAAGGAAGACAGACGATGACTCTGCGAACCACTGCCACCAACTCCGACCTCGACTGGCTGCTCGACCGCTTGGTCGACCAGGTTCCGGGCACCAGGAACGCCATCGTGCTGTCCGACGACGGCCTGGTGGTCAGCCAGTCCAGCAGTATCGACCGGGTCGACGCGGAACGCCTGGCCGCCATCGCCACCGGCCAGCAGAGCCTGGCCCGCGGAGTCGGCGAGGTGTTCGGCGGCGGGCCGGTCCATCAGGTCATCATCGAGCTCCGTGATCTCTGGCTCTTCGTCAGCTCCGCCGGCCGGGGCACGCACCTGGCGGTCGTGGCGGACCAGGAGGTGGACGCCGAGGTGATGTCCGTGGCGATGCACACCCTCGTGCAGCAGGTCGGGCAACGCCTCGGCACCGAGGTCCGTGTGGCGCCGGACGATGCCGAAGGACCGGCGTCCCGCCGCTCCGACGACGCCGAGAGTGGGGGAGGACGTGGGTGAGCCACTGGGCGGACGCGGCACCGGACGACGAGTACGCGGAGCAGAGCTTTGTCAGGCCGTACACGATCACCCAGGGGCGCACGTCCTCGGCTCGCAACGACCTCACCCTCATCACCGTGATCGCGACGGTCGTCGCGTCCGGTGAGGAGCCCTCGACCCGTGGCCTGCAGCCCGAACACAGGCTGATCCTCCAGCAGTGCCGCACCCCGGTGGCTCTCGCCGAGGTCGCCGCCGAGCTGAACCTGCCCGTGGCGGTGACGAAGATCCTTGTCTCCGACCTGATCACGCTCGGCAGGGTGACGGCCCGGGCGCCCCTGGCGGTCGAGACCGGCCAGGGACTGGACATGACACTTCTTCAGGCGGTGAAAGATGGCCTACTCAGACTCTGACGACCGGGTCGGGACAGACCCGGCCCACTCCACCGCGGCCCAGGCTCCGGCGGCGGTGAAGATACTCATCGCGGGCGGATTCGGCGTGGGCAAGACCACCATGGTCGGTGCCGTGAGCGAGGTCGTGCCCCTGAACACCGAGGAGCACCTGACGGTCGCGGGCGTCGACGTGGACGACATCGACGGGGTGGACCAGAAGGCCACCACGACGGTGGCCCTGGACTTCGGCCGGATCACCGTGAACCCCCAACTCGTGCTGTACCTCTTCGGCACACCCGGCCAGGAACGCTTCTGGTTCATGTGGAACGACCTGGTGCACGGGGCGCTCGGCGCCGTCGTCCTCGTGGACACCCGGCGGCTGAAGAGCAGTTTCGCGTCGATCGACTTCTTCGAGAGCCGCGGCATCCCGTTCGTCGTCGGCGTCAACTGCTTCGACGGACGCCAGGACCGCACCGAGCCCGAGGTCCGGGAGGCACTCGACCTCGACCCGCACACCCCCATCGTCATGGGCGACCTCCGGCAGCGCCGGGCGAGCCGCGACCTGTTGCTGGCCCTGATCGAGCTCCTGATGTCCGGCCCGGCGCCGCTCCCGGGTCACCCGGCCACCGCGCTGCCGGTCACGACCAGCACCATGTGACGCCCACCGGGATCAGGGCCCGCTCGGCCCACCGACCCCGTTCGAGGAGCCGGTACGGGTGCCCCACTCGCGTGGGCGGTGGCCGTTGTGCCGTCAGAGGTACGTGGGCCCGTCCGATCATCACGTATGCGGCCGCGGCCGAGACCACCGACGCGGAGAAGACGGATGCTCTGCGTGCGGCCTGCCGTCTGCCGCGAAACAGTCCCGCCCGTCCCGATGCGGGGATCTCCGGCCTCGGCCCAGGACAGTGACCCCGGGCTGCCGACCGGCCTCACCCGTCCCTGCTCCTCGGCGGCGCGGTGGGCGGGGCCATGACGACGGTGACTTTCCGGACACTGGACGTCAGTTCGACAAACGGAAAGGGAGTATTCACCGGTGCCGGCCACATCGGCCTTCCGGCCGACGCGCGCGTGATCGACGCTCCTGGAGTTGATGATCCATCACCCGGCGCGCATGGCCGTGCCCGTAATCGATTCGGAGCGTCACCTGAATGTCAGTGCGGCGGGACGGGACCTCGACGGCATACGAACGCTATCTGCGCACCGATGAGTTGCTCAGCCTGCAGCGGGACACGGAGGGGCGCGTCGACCCCGACGAGATGATCTTCATCGTCGTGCAGCAGTCGTCGGAGCTGTGGCTCAAACTCATCGCGTACGAGATGGAATCCGCCGTTTCCGCGACGCGCTCCGATGCCGTCCTCTCGGCCGTCCGGCACCTGCGCAGGGTCCATTCCTACCTGGTGAACCTCATGGGACAGCTCGACGCGCTGGACCACATCCCGCCGTGGTCGTACCAGAGGATCCGGACCCAGCTGGAGGACGGCTCGGGGTTCTCCTCGCCGGGATGGTCGAACACCCGGAGACTCGCCCGGTCGCTGGGTGAGGAGTTCACCGCGTTCATGGCCCGCCGGGCTGTCGGGCTGCACGAGGTCTACACGCGCCACACCGAGTTCGAGGACCTCTACCAGCTCGCGGAGAGCCTCGTCGACGTCGACAGCGACTGCATGCTGTGGCGCACGCGCCACCTGAAGGTCGTCGAGAGGATGGTCGGCGTCGACGCGGTGGGCGTGGCCGGAACTCCGATCCACGTGCTGGCGAAGCTCTCCACCGAGCGCCTCTACCCGGAACTGTGGCGGATCCGCTCCCAACTCACCAGCGAGGCGAGCGAGTACTTCGCCACCGCGCCGACGCCCGCCCCCTGACCGAAAGGCCGAGATGCCCGAGTACTCCCGCGAGTCGTTCACGGACTGGGACCACGTCGTCGCCGCCGTACGCCCCCACCTCGACGCTCTCCTCGACACCCAGCGCACTCCGTGGACACGGCCGGTCACCAGCGACGACAAGGCGTTCTACGAGCGCTCGCAGGAGGCGGGTGCGGCTCCGGAGCGCGGTACCCCGCTTCCGGAGCTGTTGACGGAGATCACCTCGACGGTCCTGGACCGCGGGTATCTCAACGGTGCCCACCCGCAGTACTTCGGCTACTTCCACCCGCGGCCGCTGCCGGCGGCCGTCCTCGGCGACAGCATCGCGTCCCTGCTCAACCAGAGCCCGGCGGCGTGGCGGATGGGGCCGGCCGCCACGGCCATGGAGAGGGAGACGCTGTCCTGGGTGGCGGACTTCGTCGGCTACCCGAACGCGACCGTCCCGGGCGGCATCTTCACCTCGGGCGGGACGATGGCCAACATATCCGCGCTGAAACTGGCCCGGGACGCCGTGCTGGGTGACGCGGTGCGGGAGAACGGGGTCACCGGCGGCGGCACCGTGTACGTCTCGTCCGAGCTGCACTACTCCATCTCCAGGGCGATGGACTTCCTCGGCATGGGGCGGGCGGCGCTGCGCGTCGTGCCGACCGACCGTGCGGGGCGGATCAGTGTCCCGGCACTGCGGGAGCGGATCGGCGCGGACGTGCGCGCCGGGCACCGGCCGGTCGCGGTCGTCGGTCTGGCGGGGGCGACGGCCACCGGCGCGATCGACCCCCTGACGGACCTGGCGCAGGTCGCGGCGGATCACCACATGTGGTTCCACGTCGACGGCGCCGCGGCGGCGGTCTTCGCCGGCCTTCCGCGCACTCAGGAGCTGTTCACCGGACTCGCGTCGGCGGACTCGGTCACCTTGGACCCGCACAAGTGGATGTTCGTGCCGTACGGGTTGGGGTGTCTGCTGGTGCGCGACGCGAGTCGGCTCTCCGCCAGCTTCGCCGACCAGGCGCACTACTGGAACCACGACTCCCGCACCGATTTCGTGTTCCTGGGTCCGGAGGGCGCGCGGCCGTGGAAGTCACTGGGACTGTGGCTGGCCCTGCGTCACCTCGGCCGCGAGGGATACGCGGATCTGCTGCTGGGCAACCTGGACGTCGCCCGGCACCTGGCCGACCGGGTCCGCGCCACCGACGGACTCGAACTCCTCACCGACCCGGTGCTCCCGATCTGCTGCTTCCGCGCGGTCCCCGAACGGGACGGCGTGGACCTCGCCGAGTACACCGAGCGGCTGCACCGCGCGGTGGTGGAACGCGGCGACTTCCACCTCACGGTCTGCCACCCGAACGGCGAGCCCTACCTGAGAGTGGCGGTGAACAACTACACCACCCGGAACGAACACGTCGACGCCCTGCTGGAGGCCGTGACCGACGCGCGCGCCGCGCTCGACGCCTGACGGTTCGGGTGGGAGCTTCGCGCTGAACGCCGTCGAGCGGGCCGGGCCACGCCGCCGGACGGCCCGGCCCGCCGCCGTCGGAGGAGGATCTCCTCGGCTTCCCGCTTGCGGCCCCGGCCGAGCCACAGACCGGCCGGGGACACCTCCGCATCGAGGTGCCCCTGCTTCGCCGCCTGTTCGAAGCAGCGCTCGGCGAGGAGGAGTTCACCCGTCGCCTGGCAGTGGAGACCCAGGTTGCATTGCGACGGCGCCTGACCCCGCAGGGACGCCTCGGGCGACGGCGCTTGCGCGGCCGTATGGCTTTTGACCTGCGGGCTCAGTCGAGGGAGGCGAGATGGTCGGCGTCGCCGCCCCGCCACTCGATGAGGAAGATGGTCGCGTCGTCGCTCGTGGTGCCGCCGCGTTCCTGTTTCAGGGCGTGGGAGAGGGCTCGCACCACCGACCGTACCTCGGCGCGTTCGCGGAGGATCCGGTTGGTCCACTCGACGAGCTGCTCCTCACCGAACTGTTCCCCGCCGGCCTGGTGCTCCTCGATCAGGCCGTCGGTGAAGCACAGCAGCCGGTCCCCGGGGCGCAGAATCCGCTCGCTGACCACCGGCTCCTCGCCGCCGAAGCCGACCGGCAACGTGGTCGGGCTCTCCAGCCGGTCCACCACGGCGCGGTCCCGGATCAGGAGCGGGGCCGGGTGTCCGGCGTTGACCCACCGCAGCCGGCCTGTGGCGATGTTCAGAACCATCATCTGCGCGGTGACGAAGTGGTCGGGGCCGAACTGCTCGTTGATGGCCCGGTCCATGAACGCGTACACCTGGGACAGATCCGTGCCGGCCCGTCGCGTGTGGCGATAGGCGCCGATGGCCACCGTCGCCATCGTCGCGGCATCCAGCCCGTGGCCCATCGCGTCGATCATGGCCACGTGCAGGACGTCACCGTTGAGGGCGTAGTCGAAGCTGTCTCCGGCCACGTCGTAGGCGGGCTCCAGGATTCCGGCCACCTCGACCTGGGGAACGGTCATCGACAGCGGGGGCAGCAACGACCACTGGATCTCCGCGGCCACGCTCATCGGGGAGCTCCGGCGGGCCTGGAAGAACAGGTCGGTGTAGGCG
This sequence comes from Streptomyces sp. NPDC058683, assembly GCF_042716195.1. NCBI lineage: Bacteria > Bacillati > Actinomycetota > Actinomycetes > Kitasatosporales > Streptomycetaceae > Streptomyces > Streptomyces sp. NPDC058683. The sequence continues at coordinate 50,468 of NZ_JBHXSK010000007.1, read as the reverse complement.
TCCTTGGTGACGATCATGTCCGCGACCAGACCCGCGAGTCTGCGGAGCAGGCGCCGGTCGTCGTCATCGGCCCTGTCCAGGGTGACGGCCATCGCCCCGATCTGGTCGCTGCCGTCCAGCAGCGGCAGGTACATCCGCACACTGCCGTCCTGCGGCACCTCCACCGTTCTGCGACTCAGGAACGCCTTGCCGGCGGGTGAGTCGTCGACCGACTCGGGGCCGCCGACCCTCAGCCTCCGGCCCGGCAGCGGCACCAGCAGCACCTGTTCGTAGTCCTGAAGGAGGATGGAGACCTCCCGCCCTCCGACCCTGGCCACCTCCTCCGCGACGAGCGGGGCGATCAACTCCGGCGGCATCTCGTGGGCCCGGTCCAGCAGCACGCCCAGCAGTCGTTCGCCGAACCCCTCCGACCGGTCCACCCCGATCCTGCCCGGCGTGTGCCCACCGTCCGTCATCGCTGCCTGCTTCCCTTCGCCCCGGGGCGCGATCTACCTGGGGAACGCATGGGGCGGCCCTGTCCACGCGGTGTTCGCCAGGCAGCCCGGTGCCCCGGCCTCGTCGCACCGCGGCCGGTGCGGGGCGGTGACGGCCAAAACGGCGCCGGCGCCTTCAACACCCGACCGCCTGTCCCGCCTCACGGCGCCCCGACGCAACGCACACCCCGCCCCTCTCGGATCCATCCGGCAGTCAGCGGCGATCGGCGTGGCACGACGCTGTCGACCGGCCCAGGTTTGCATCGCCGACCGGTCCGACGAGCCGATTACGCCATGGGCGGCATGTCGGCCCCCGCACCTGCCCGTCGCCGCAAGACGCCTGGGCCGGGGTGGACATGAGCGGGTCGGCCGGTGAGCGGGCCCGGCCCGGGGTACCGGTCCGATCGAACCGGGCCGACGGTGGCCACTGCCTGCTGGTCGGTATCGGTGGCCACGCAGATCGCTTCCACCGGACCGATGCCTGCGCCGCTGCCCCGCTTCCGGTGGCGCGTCGGCCGTCCTCCAACGACCCCGGCGTATACACACCGGGGTCGCCCTTCCAGGCCGATCGCACGTGAGAGTGTGCCGACCCGTTTTCAGCCTATGCCTGATGCGCAGGTCAGGCATCAGGGGTTTCGTGCTCCGCTCGGGGGGCGGTTCATCCGCCTGCGCGACGGTCCGTTCGGCTTGTCCGAGGAGTACGCTGGCACTACCGAGGATATTTCGCGCACCGGCTACCACGCTCGTGTCGTTTTCGGCGATTGAATAGGCCGGGCCGATCGCGGTCGGCCCGGGGCAGGGTTCGCGTCATGACTGCGGCCATTTCCTTCTCGCCGACACTCGAAGACCGGTTGTCCCCGTCCTCTCCGTCTCCGTCGTCCGCTCCCTCTTCGCCCCCGCTCCGCCTGTCGCTGGCTCCCGTCGGCGCCGTGCCGGCTCTCCTGGACGGCGCATGGTGGCCCCGCTCCCGTGATCTCGGGGCGGAACTCCCCGCCCTGACCGCCGTGCTGGATCCGCTGTGGGGGCGGATCACCCGGGTCACGGTGAATCCCACCCACTGGCCGGTCGTTCCACGCAAGGTGCCCGTCGCCGGGCATGTGGTCAAGGTGGGCTGGTTCCTGGCCGAGCAGGACCCGCACGAACTGCTGCTGCTCTCCTACCGCGTGGGCCGGTGGAACCTGCTGGTGATACCGCCTCAGACGGATCAGGTCTCGGCCGCCTGGCTGATGGCCGCCGCGAGCGACCCGCTGGGTACGTCGACCGCGAGCCGGTTGATGGAGGAGGAGGCGCGTCTGCGGACGGTGTCCGAGACCGACCGGGCCGTGGAGGCGGTCTGGGACACCGAGGGCGGACACGGGGCCCGTGATCCTGCCGCACTGCCTCGGCCTCGGATCCCGGCGGTCGCGGCCACGGACAGAGACCGATCCGCCGCACCCGCCGGGCCGTCGGGGATGTGAGAGCCGTGGAGACCTTCGTGACCGTTGCCGTCGTCATGGCGATGATCGCTCTGGGTGTGCTCCTCATCCACCTGCTCAACCGGCAGCACAGCGACGGCATCGCCGCCGTCCACCACGGCCGCACCCGGGCGACCGTGCGGGGACGCCGCACCCGGAAGGGAGTGGGGTGAGTCCCCGTGTGATCCCGCTGAGGATTCTGGCGGACACCAGGGGGCGCTGACCGCCCGGCTGGGGCCGCTCGCCCGTGTCGGCCTCGATGCGGGCGCCGGCCGTACCCGGCGACACCGTGATCGTCACTCGGGGCGGGCAGGACCGGGTTCGTCAACCCGGTTCGCCGCATCGGGAGTTCCTCCGTCCGTCACCGCGCACGGCCACCCCACCCGCACCCCATGCGTCCGAACAGAGGATCCATGCCCCTCCCACAACTGAACGTCTACCGGCACGACCGCGACACCCGCGCTCTGATCACCCTCGCGGGAGAGATCGACCTCGCCACGGCACCGCAGGTGAGCGAGGCGCTGGCCGAGTGCCTGAGCGACGGCATCCGCGGCATCGACGTCGACCTCACGGCGGTCACCTTCTGCGACGCCAGCGGACTCAACGCCTTCCTCAGGGCATACCGGCTTGTCACGGATGCCGGTACGACCCTGCGACTGCACCACCCGTCGCAGGCCATGGCCCGCGTCATCGAGATCACCGGCTCCGGATTCCTGCTTCACCCGGTCCTCACCGGTCGCGCACGACCACGCCGGATTCCCGTCACCGCGGGCGGTGCGCTGTGAGGGCCCCGCCCTGGCGGGATCAGCCGCCGTAGGGCGACGGAAGCACACCGCCCGCCGCCTCAAGAAACGCCTGCTCGCCGACGGGCGGTCAGTACAGGTGGTCCAGGCCAGCGCCACGGCCGGCAGATAGAGCGGCAGACCGAGCCGGCCCGTCACCATCGTCAGGCCGAGCACGGCAGCCGGACTGCGCGCGACCCGCCCCACCGCACAGACCTGGACCACGACCAGGCCCGACACCGCTGTCGACCACCCTGGCCCACCCATGCGGGGAGGCGGGGGCTACTTGTTCTTGCCGTTGCCCTGCCCGCCGTTCGCCTTGCTGTCGGCAGACGTGTTGTCGGAAGCGCCGGTGTCGCCCGCCGTGCCGTTGGCGGAGTTCGCGGCGCCCTGGCCGGACTTGCCCGCACCGGTCGCGTGGCTCGGCTTGGCCGTCTCTCGTGCCAGCTGCCCGGAACAGTAGGCCGCAACCTTGTCCGCGCCGCCGGCTGCCGCGACCAGTCGCTGCCAGGCCGTCGCACCCAGTGCCTTGCCGTGGCCCTGGACCTGCTCGTAGGCACGGCAGTGGGCTTCGGTGTCCTTGGCGGTGGCGGGCCGGTCCGTCGGCCGAGCACTACCGGACGGGGGTGACGCGGCCCCGCCACCCGGCCGGTGCGAGGCGGCCGCCGACGGGGACGTCGTTCCCCGGCCGTCGCCCGCACCTGAGTCGGCGGAACCGGCGGAACCGATGGCCGCGACCGCCACACCCCCCAGCGCGAGGCTGGCGAAGACCACGCCGAACGTCAGTTTCGCCGGGCGCCGGGCCTGCCGCTCGGCCGCCGGCCGCCAGTCGTCCCGGCGCCGGGTACGTGCGCGATGCGCACCCGAGGCGTGGGCCGCCCGGAATGCGGCCACGGCCTGCCGCTCGCCCTGGGACGCGAGATCGTCCGCGCGGACGGCGGCGGCCAGTGCCCTTTCCAGCGCGGCGTCGTCACCCGCGTCCCCGGGATCGGACAGGGCGCCGCCGGGCTGCACACGTCGACGGCCCCGTACCCCGTCGCCGCCCAGCCGTTCACCCATGTCCGCTTCCGTTCCTGTCCGACCGCTTCGATTCGTCCGCTGTCCCGGTTCCGACGCCTGCCGGTCGGTCCTGCCGCGGTTGTCGTTCATGTCGACTCCCCCAGCGCACGGGAAGCCACATCCGTCACACCGTCCTCGACTTCGCCACCGATGCCCAGCTGACGGCCGAGGCGCTTCAGACCCCGGTGGGCGGCCGTGCGCACCGCGCCCGGCCGCTTGCCCAGGACCCGCGCCGCGGCGGGACCGTCCAGACCGACCACGACCCGCAGGAGCACGGCCTCGGCCTGGTCCCGCGGCAGCCCGCGGATCAGCTCCAGCGCCCACTCGGTGGAGAGGGACTCCAGAGCCTGCTCATGGGTGTTGTGCGGGCCCGCCAGATCCAGTACGTCGTGGTCGGTGCCGCCGGCCTGGGGCCGCACCCGCCGCCGACGCAGGTGGTCCAGCGCCCGGTGCCGGGCGATGGTCGCGGTCCAGCCGCGGAAGCCTGCGCCGTCGCCCTTGAAACGCCCGAGGTCGCGGGCTATCTCCAGCCAGGCGTCGGACGCCACGTCCTCCGCCTCCTCGCCGACGACGCCGCGAAGGTAGCCGAGCAGGCCCGGCTGCACGATCCGGTAGGCGACCTCGAAGGCGGCCTCGTCGCCGTCCTGGGCGCGCGCGACCGCCGCGCCCAGTTCCCCGTCGTACTCCTGTACGCGCCGGGGTTGCCGCACCTGGCCCAAGATTGCCCTCGTTCGCACCGACCACAACCGATTTCACACCGTCCGCCGTGCTCCGGTCGCAACGACGGCCCCAGGATGACCAGCGCACGCGCTCACAGAAACGTCACAACGCCCCAGGGGCCCTGTCCGGTATCAGCCGTTTCCCAGCGCTCGGCCGCCGGATTCGGCAGGCGCGACTGCGACGGAGCGGGACCGGCGTCGTCCGAGCCGGGTGCCGCTTCCCGCAGGCCCTGCGTCGGGGAGCAGGAAAGGCTCTGCACCGACCGCGCGGGCCGCGGCGACCTCGCCGAGGACGGCACCGCGACCCGCCCTCCCCGGTCCCTCCCCGGTGCCTCTCCGGTGCCTCTCCGGTGCCTCTCCGAGGGGCGGCCGACCGGCCGGCAGCGGGCGATCGGCAGCGCGCCGAGGCCCGCCACGGCCACCGCCCCGAGCCCGTGACCGCCGGGCAGCGTGATGCTTCGGCGCCCTCGTGCGCTCCCACTGTCATGAGTACGTACCTCCGTCTGCGAGCGGTACCGGCCCCGGCACTGCGCAACAGTCCGACTTGGCTGGAACGGCTTTTCGCGAGCGATGCGGCGACCGTCCGGCACCAGCCCGGCCAGTGCCTCGAAGAGGTGCTGGACGAGTGCTGCCTGGACCAGGAGCGCATCTACACCGGCGCTCCGCCGGCCGGTCCCCCGGAACGGCCCCAGGCCCAGGTGGTGCTCGGCGGCCGCCCCGTGTTCCGCACCGACCGGCAGAATCCGCCGTTGCTGGTCCTCACGGCCGCCCAGGCCCGCAGGGTGGCCGAATTCCTGGAGCACACCGATTTCGACGCGCTGTGGGACTCGGCCCGGGACGGACTGCTGCCCCGCTACGGCGGAGCGACCGCGGAGCCCGAGACGTCGCGTGCGTTCGCCACCACGCACCGGGAGCTGCGGGAGTTCTACACGCACACGGCCGCGTGCGGGAACGCGGTGGTGAAGTGCCGTTCCAAGGCGTGAGGAGTGGCGATCCGAGACGGGAGAGGTGCCGCTGCGCGGCGGGACATGTGAGTGTCCGGGGTGGGACATATGGCTGTCCGAGGCGGGAGGTGTAACAGTTTCGGCCCGCTGCGCTCTTTCCATGCGGACGACCACGTCGGTCGGCTGGGAGAGGAGGCGGGACTCGTGCAGTGGACGGACGACAGCGGCGCAGGGTACGGCGGGGAGCCGTATGCCGGCGTCGGGTACGGGCCCGGGCACGGGCACGGGTACGCCCACGGTCGCGAGGGCGCCGGCGGCACCACCGCCGACACGGCCACGGCGGAGCCGGAGCCCCGGGTCGCCGGTGCACCGGTGCTCGTTGCCGGGCCGGACCACCTCGCCTGGGCGGAGTGGGACTCTCCGCACGGTGACGTCATCACCGTGCTGCCGACGGACCTCGACGACTCCGACCGTCCCGCATCGGAGCAGGACACGCCGGAGAGCGATCCGGCGCGGCCCGTCTTCGTGGACGCCTCGGGGCGCCGCCAGCGCCGCGTGCGGCGCGCCGCACAGCTGCTGGTGATCCCCGCGGGCGTCTATGTCGCCCTGCTGGTCAGCGCGTTGCTGGGTGGCCCCACCCTCAGCGCTCCGTTCGTCCCGCTCCCGGACACCACGCACCCGGCCGCGCCCCGGGCGACCGCCCCCGGTTCTCCCGCCGGTACGGGTCACACGGCGACGAGCGCGGACTCCGGCGCGACGGACGAGAACGCCCGTCCCACGACGTCGCGGACGGCCTCCGGCCAGACCGGCAGGCAGACGGCCGCGACCACCCCCGTGGCCACGTCCGCCACCACCGCGACGCCCACCGGAACCGCCTCCATGGCCACGACCGCAAGTCCCACCACCAGCGCCGGTGCGAGTGCGAGCGCCACCGGCACCGACGCACCCTCCGCGAAGGGGCACGGCAAGGCCGCGTCCCACAAGCCCGTGAAGTGACCCAAGGCCCTGACGTGACCGACCCGACCGACCCGTTCGACCCGACCGATCGCCGGCGCCGTTCCGCCGTACCCCTCCGCACCGCCGTACCCCGCCGCGCCGCCGTACTCCGCCGCACCGCCGTGCCCCGCCTCCGCGGCCGTACCCGCCGGGTCGTCCCCCGCACCCACTGGCTGCTGCTCTGCGTGCTCGTGGTGACCCTGTCGGCAGCCCTCCTGCTGCAGGGCTACACCCACCACATGTTCGGGATCACCTCGGACGACGTGACCGGCCCCCGCGGCCGGGCCGACACGGTGCCCGGCCAGGTGGCCCACGGCGGCCCCGTGATCGCCAACGCCGCCGGCTCCCCGCACACCGCCCGTCCGAAGGCCCGCACCATCGCCCTCACCTTCGACGACGGCCCCGACCCCGTCTGGACCCCGCGCATCCTCGACGTGCTGCGCCGCAACCACGTGCACGCGACCTTCTTCGTCGTCGGCACCCAGGTCGTGGCCCACCCGGAACTGGTCCGCAGGATCGTCTCCGAGGGTCACCAGATCGGCATCCACACCTTCACCCACCCCGACCTCTCCCGCCTCGCCCCGTGGCAGCGTTCCCTGGAACTGCGGGAGACCCAGCTGGCGGTGGCCGGCGCGGCCGGCGTCACCAGCGCGCTGCTGCGGCCGCCGTACTCCTCGGAGAACGACGCGCTGGACGACGCCGACTGGTCCGTCCTGAAGCAGGCCGACTCGGCCGGGTACGTCACGGTGCTCTCCACCCTGGACGCCGAGGACTGGCAGCGCCCCGGCACCGCCCGCGTCCTCGCGAACGCGACACCGCACGGCAAGGCCGGGCAGATCGTGCTGATGCACGACGCGGGTGGTGACCGCTCGGAGACCGTCGCCGCCCTGAACACGCTGATCCCCCGGCTCAAGGCACAGGGCTTCCGGTTCACGACGGTCGGCGCCGCGGTCGGCATGGCCGGCCCCGTCCAGCCCGCCGGGCTGGGCAACCGTCTCCAGGGCATCGCCCTGATCAAGATGCTGCAGCTCGGCGACGGGACCATCCGGCTGCTCGGCGTGCTGATGTACGCGGCCGGAGCGATCAGCGTGCTGCGTGCGGCGGTCGTACTGGTCGCGGCCCGCCGGCACCGCCGGCTGCGCACCGGGCGCCGGGCCAGGCCCTGGGGACCGCCGGTGACCGAACCGGTCAGCGTCATCGTCCCGGCGTACAACGAGAGCGCCGGCATCGAGGCGGCCGTACGCTCCCTGGTCGCCTCGGACCATCCGGTGGAGATCATCGTGGTGGACGACGGCTCCACCGACGGGACCGCCGACCTGGTGGAGGCCCTCGGTCTGCCGGGGGTGCGGGTGATCCGGCAGCGGAACGCGGGCAAGCCCGCCGCGCTCAACACCGGCCTGGCCGCCGCCACCTGCGACCTGGTGGTCATGGTCGACGGCGACACCGTCTTCGAACCCGACGCCGTCCGCATGATCGTGCAGCCCTTCGCCGACCCCCGCACGGGCGCCGTCTCCGGCAACGCGAAGGTCGTCAACCGCGGTGGCCTGCTGGGCCGTTGGCAGCACATCGAGTACGTGGTCGGCTTCAACCTCGACCGCCGTCTGTTCGACCTCGCCGAGTGCATGCCGACCGTGCCCGGAGCGGTCGGGGCGTTCCGGCGCCGGGCCCTGCTCGCCCTCGGCGGGGTCAGCGACGTCACCCTCGCCGAGGACACCGACCTCACCATGGCGCTGTGCCGGGCCGGATGGCGTGTGGTGTACGAGGAAAAGGCGGTGGCCTGGACCGAGGCGCCCGCGTCCCTGGGCGCCCTCTGGCGGCAGCGGTACCGCTGGTGCTACGGCACCCTTCAGGCGATGTGGAAGCACCGCGGCGCGCTGGCGCAGGGTGGCGCCGCAGGCCGGCTCGGCCGCCGGGGCCTGGTCTATCTCCTCCTCTTCCAGGTCCTGCTGCCGCTGCTCGCCCCCGTGGTCGACGTCTTCGCCCTCTACGGCCTGGTCTTCCTCGACCCGCTGCGCATCACCGCCCTCTGGCTCGCCTTCCTGCTCCTGCAACTGCTGATGGGCCTGTACGCGTTCCGCCTGGACGGAGAACGCCCCGGCCCGCTGTGGAGCCTGCCGCTGCAGCAGTTCGTCTACCGCCAGTTGATGTACCTGGTGGTCATCCAGTCCGTCTTCACCGCCGTGTCGGGTTCACGGCTGCGGTGGCAGCGCATGGAGCGCTACGGCAGCCTGCGGGCACCGGCCGGTGCGGAGACGTCCGACGAGGACCGCCCTCCGCGGGTCCCCGCCTGAACCGGGGTCCGCCCCGGGACCCGGGACCCGGGAGGACGACACCGGTCCGCAGCGCAGTGATCCACGTCACCACGGCCTGCATTCCTGTGACGTTCACCAGTCCCACTGCGCTTGGAAGAAGGCAGTCGCCTGTGTGCCCGCTGTGCCTCAGGTGACCACAGTGACTTCATCTGCGGCCTTCGCGGCCTTCTTCAGGGGGGATACGTCTTGAGCAGTCGTACGTCGCATGCGTACAGACCGTTGAGTTTCAGGCGACGAGCGTGGCTGACGCTCGGCGCGGTCGTTCTGGGCAGCGGGGGCGTGGTGACCTACGCCGTCGCCGGCCCCGGCGGCGATCCCGGTGCGGCAACGCGGGCCAAGCGGCCGGTGAAGGTGTACGACCTCGCACTCCCGGCCGCCGCGGGCGGCAAGCGCGCCCTGCCGCGCACGGACACGAGGCAGTTCTCGCTGGTCGGCGTCTCCTGGAGCGGCCCCTCCGCGCGGCTGCGCGGCACGGCCCAGGTGCGCACCCACAGCGTCGGGACCGGCACGTGGAGCGCCTGGCGCGACCTCGAACTCGACGCGGACCCGCTGGAGCGGCCCGAGCCCGGGGCGCGCGGCGCGTCCGAGCCGCTGTGGGTCGGCCCCTCCGACGGTGTCCAGGTCCAGGTCGTGCACGAGGACGGCTCGACCGGTCTGCTCCCGAAGGGACTTGAGGTCAACCTCGTCGATCCGGGTGTGGTGACCGACGCCGAGACCAAGACGGGCGGCAACGACCCCGATCCGGCCGCGTTCCGGGCCGAGGACAGCCCGGGCGGCACGAGCAGCCCGTCCACCACCGGCTCCGCGGCACCGACCGATGGCACGACGGACACGCCGACGGACGATCAGACCAGTACCTCCCCGGAGCCGACCGACACCACATCCGCACCCACGTCCACACCCACTGAGCCGGCTTCCCCGTCGCCCTCCACGAGCGCGCCGGATTCCGCTTCCCCCTCGGCGAGCGCGTCCGCGACCACGCCGTCGGCACCGCCGTCCACGGTTCCCGAGCCGCCGATCACCTCACGTGCCGGCTGGGGCGCGGACGAGTCGCTGAGCCCCGACGCGCCGGAGTACGACACGGACGTGAAGGCCGTCTTCGTCCACCACACGGACGGCGCCAACGACTACTCCTGCGCCGACTCCGCGTCGATCGTGCGCGGCATCTACGCGTACCACGTGCAGGTCAACGGCTGGAAGGACATCGGCTACAACTTCCTCGTGGACAAGTGCGGCACCATCTTCGAGGGCCGCAAGGGCGGCGTCGGACGGCCGGTGCTCGGCGCCCACACCTACGGCTGGAACCGGGAGTCCGCCGGCATCGCGGTGCTCGGCGACCACACGGCCACCAGCGCCACCGCCGCCACGCTGACCTCCGTCGCCCGCCTGGCGGCCTGGAAGCTCGGCCAGTACGGCGCCGACCCCGCCGGAACCGTCCAGCTCACCGCGGGTGCCACCCAGACCAACTACTTCGGCACCGCCTACACCAGCGGCGCCAAGTACACCTTCCACCGGATCTCCGGCCACCGCGACGGCTACAACACCCAGTGCCCCGGCGACTCCCTCTACGACCAGTTGCCCACCATCCGCGCCTGGGCGTCCGGCCCGGTGCAGGGCCTGAAGGTGACCTCGGTCGGCGGCGCGGGCCTGTCCGGCTCGACGTACTACACCAAGGGCGCGATCACGGTGCACTGGGCGGCCGGCACGCCCGGCACGCTCATCAGCGGCTTCCAGCTGCTGGTGGACGGAAAGGCCGTCACCTCCGTGTCCGGCACCGCCACCTCGGCGAGCACCACCCTGGCCCCGGGCAGCCACACCGTGGCGGTACGGGCCGTGCACCAGTCCGGCAGGACGGTGACGACCTCTTCGCTGACCGCCGTGACGGAGACGACGGCGCCGACGTTCGCCACCAGCCCGGCGCTGTCCCTGCGCACCGGCACCGTCAGCACCACCGCCGTACCGGTCGCCCTTCGCTGGAAGGCGACCGACAACACGGCCCTGCGGTCCGTCAACCTGCTGTCCCCGTCGACCGCGACCTTCGGCCCGACCACCACCAGCTCCAACCGGACCGCGACGTCCGGCACGGCGACCACCTGGTCGATGCGGGCCTATGACTACGCCGGCAACTACCGCACGTCCTCCGCGTCCTACACCCCGGTGATCCAGCAGGAGTCCGCCGCGACCAGGTACGGCAGCTGGACGACGCGCTCCTCCACCGGCTATCTCGGCGGCAAGTCGTACTCCACCGGCGCCAAGGGCGCGAGCCTGACCTGGACCTTCACCGGCCGCTCGGCGGCGTGGGTGGTCTCCCGGGCCGCCGGCTCCGGCCAGGCGTACGTCTACGTCGACGGGGTGAAGGTCACCACCGTCGACCTGAAATCCGCCACCACTCTGTACCGGCAGGCGATCTGGACGAAGACGTGGCCGAGCAGTGCCAAGCACACCGTGAAGATCGTCGTGGCCGGCACCACCGGCCGCCCGACGATCACCACGGACGGCCTCGTCTACATCAAGTAGCAGTGCGAAGGCGCCCGGCGACATCAAGTCTCCGGGCGCCTTTGGAGGACCGAACTCGGCGCCTACGAAAGGGCCTTGTAGCCGCTCCAGCCGCTCGCGATCTGCGTCCGCGGGCCGAACGAGCCCTTTCCGTCCCCGTTGTTGCGCCACACCTTGCCGCTGGTGTCGCGGGAGACCAGGTCCGGCCGGCCGTCGTCCGTGATGTCGCCGACCCCGACGACCGCGTTGTACGAACCGCCCCAGTTCGACAGCACCTTGACACGGGCCGCGAACGTGCCGTCGCCCTTGCCGTTGTAGCGGTAGACGTTGTTGGACGTGTCCTGGGCCAGCAGGTCGGCCTTGCCGTCGCCGGTGATGTCACCGGTGCCGACGATCTTCTTGTAGCCCTTCCAGTTGTCGTAGAGCTTGACGCGGGCGGCGAGCTTGCCGGCGCTCGTCCCCTTGTAGAGGTAGACCGCTCCGGTGGACGAGTTCCTCGCGATCAGGTCCGGGCGTCCGTCACCGCTCACGTCGCCGGGCGAGGTGAGCACGTTGTACTGCGTCCAGCCGCTGGTCCCGAGGGTCGTGTACGACGTCGACGGCTTGACCGCGGCCCCGCAGCCCGGCTTGTACAGCCGCAGCGCGCCGCTGCTGTAGCGGACGAGGACGTCGTTGCAGCGGTCGCCGCTGAGGTCGCCGAAGGGGATCGCCATGACGGTCGTGGGCCAGCCGGTGCCCGTGTACTTGTCGCCGAGCTTGCCCGTCCCCGTGCCGCTGTGGAAGGTCAGCCCGCCCGAGGAGTTCAGGGTGAGCAGGTCGCCGCGGCCGTCCGGGCCGTCGGGGCTGACGAAGTCGCGGCGCACGGCGGCTCCGCGCTGCAGGAAGCCCTCGTCGCTGGTCACCGTGTTCGCCGTGGCGGTGCCGAGGCCGGTCGCCTTCAGCGTCCAGGTGAAGTGGCCGTTGGGGAAGTAACTCCCGCTCGCCGTCCTGCCGTTCCAGGTCGCCGTCACCCGGCCCGAGGTCGCGCCGCCGGTCACCGTGCGGGTGGCCTTGCCGTTCGCGCCGCTCTGAACCGAGGTGAAGGTGAGCGACCAGGAGGTGGCCGGGCGGGACAGCACCCAGGCGCCCTCGAAGGGCATCCCCGGGTCCACATAGCTGCCGGCCGACGTCTCGAAGGCCGTCACGGCGGACGGGGCGATGCCCGTGGTGGTGACGTGGGTGCGCTCGTAGTCGTCGAACCAGGCGACCAGGCCGGTGTACTCGTCGACCGTCCAGCGGTAACGGCGGTCCACGGTCAGGCCCTTGTCGGCCAGGCCGGAGGCGATCGTGCGCGTGATGCCGGTGGCCGCCTCGGTGAGGACCAGCGTGCCCGCGCCCTGGTCGTGGCGGACGGTGAAGCCGTCGCCGAGCAGCACGTCACCGGGGGTGACCGCCCTCGACGTACCCGCCTTGGTGTCGTACACGCCCGCGGAGTCCGTCCCGCAGGCCCAGTACACCCAGCGGCCCGCCGCCTGGAGTTCGCTCGGCACGCAGGCCAGGCCCGGGACGGTCACCGTGGTGAGCGTCTTCTCCTGCGGGATGCCGTACGAGGTCAGCTTGCCGACGGTGGAGGCGCTCCACAGGGTGGAGCCGTTCAGGGCGGCGGCGCGCACGGACCGCTTCAGCTTCTGCCCCTGGCCGAACTCGCCGACGTACTGCGCCGGGGAGGTACCGCCGGAGTTGAAGACGGCGTAGTCGTCGGAGACGTCGACGATGCGGCCGCCCTGGCCGCCGAAGTCCAGATCGTGACCGCCGACCTCCACCAGCCGGTCGTCGCCGAGGCCCTCGCCCTCGTCGGTGCCGCCGTTCGCGTCGAGGTAGACGTCCCGGGCGTCGAGGTTCCCCCACAGCGCCGAGCACGTGGTGCCCTCGTACGGGCAGATGGCGCTGTAGATCGAGCCGCTAGCCGTGGCCTCGGACGCCGTCAGCGTGGCGGAGCCGTCGGTGGTGAGGGTGCGCACGGACGTGGTGTCCGCGGTGGCGTTCGGGTTGTCCTCGGCGACCCGCAGGCTGCCGCGGCTGAGCGCGATGCCCGTCTTGGCGTTCTCCACCGCCGGGGCCTGCTGGACCTTCTCCAGCTTGAGCGTGCCGTCCTCGGCCTGGCTCACCCGCCGCACCCACCAGTCGGTGGCGTCGGTGCCGCCGGTGACCAGCGCACTGCCGTCACCCGCCGCCAGCGTGTACTCGCCGGCGCTCGCCAGCAGGGTCTGCTGCACCGAGGGATCGTCGACATCGACCGCGAGCAGCCGGGAGCCGAGCGCGCTGGAGGACAGCGGCAGCAGCAGCCAGTGGCCGACCAGGACCGGGTCGCCGTCGAGCGCGCCCGGGTTGGCGGGCAGCGTGACGACCTGCTCGGCGGCGGCCAGGTCGGTGCGGGACTTCAGGTGCAGCTCGGCGGTGCCGGCCTGGTACCAGCCGATGCGGTCCTCGCTCATCACGTAGTGCGAGGCGTAGGTGGCGTCGGTGAACGCGTAGGTGTTCACGGCCGAGCCGACGTCGATGTAACCGATCCTGCTGGTGCTGGCCGACCAGAGCACACCGGCGGAGTCCGCCCCGAGGACGTCCTCGCTCCCCACGCTCGTGGCGTCACCGGTGACCTTGCGGGTGCGCCACTCGCCGTCGACCTTGTCGATCAGGGCCTGGGTGGTGACGATCGTGTCGCCGGCGAGGGCCCGGTAGTAGCCCTGGCCGTTTTGGATGGAGCCGTTCCAGCTCACCTTCTTGGAGGTGGCCGTCGCCGGGTCCCACAGGGTGGCGTACGCGTCGTTGGCCGTGGCCGGCAGCGCGACCAGGTCGCCGTCCGAGCCGTACCAGGCGTGACGGCACTCGGAGCCGATGGACGTGCAGCCGGTGCCCGGGGTATAGACGCCACCGGCGTTCTCGACGGTGACGGTCCTGCCGGTCGCGTAGTCGGACCACAACAGTCCGGTCCTGCCGGTCTGCCGGTGCAGGAAGCCGGTGTCGCCCGCGACGTACGGGCGGTCGGTGCGTGGTGTGGTCGAGCCGGGGTCGACCAGTGTGATCGCGCTGGTGTCGGCCTCGGTCGCTTCCGCGGAGCCGTCCTCCGAGAGGACGACGACGGACGCGGCCGCTACGGCGATCGCGAGCGAGGAGACGGCGGCGGCCAGACCGCCCCGTCTCAGGGCGTGTCTGCCCACGTGATGTTCCCTCCCCTACGAGGGTCCGTACCCTCGCACAAGTGGCCGGATCGTACCAAGGCTTGGCAAAGAAAGGGATGCTCTCGCAGGTGAGAGGGGACGGGCAGGCCACCCGGTACAGGCGGGCAGCGGCCGTGGCTGTCCGGCCTTGAGGGCACGGATCGGGCACAGCCATGCGCGCGTACCTTTCAGGGCCTGCCTTTCAGGGCCGTCTTCGAGTTGCCGGGACCGAACCCTGACGGCGCTTCTAAGGCCGTCGCAGGAACCCCCTCTCCATGGCCACCACCACCGCCCTCGTCCGGTCGTTCACATCGAGCTTGGCGAACAGGCGCAGCAGATGCGTCTTCACCGTGGCCTCGGCGATCACGAGGCGTCTGCCGATCTCGGCGTTGGTGAGGCCGTCGGCCACCGCGTTGAGGACGTCGGTCTCCCGGTCGGTCAGCGGGTCCTGGACGGGACGCCGCATCCGCGCCACGAGCTTCTCGGCGACCCGGGGAGCGAGCACCGTCTCGCCACGTGCCGCCGCGTGGATGGCGTCGACGAGCTGCTCGCGCGTGGTGTCCTTGAGGAGATAGCCGATGGCCCCGGCCTCCACACCGCGCTCGATCTCCGTATCGGTGTCGTACGTCGTCAGGATCAGCACCCGGGTACGTGGATACCGGGCGACGATCTCGGTCGTCGTGGCCACCCCGTCGAGCACGGGCATCCGCAGATCGACCAGGGCGACATCGGGGTCGTACCGCTCGACGAGTTCGAGCGCCGCGCGTCCGTCGCCCGCCTCGCCGACGATCTCGATGCTGTCCTCGGCCGCGAGCAGGGCGACCACTCCGGCCCGCATCACGGTGTGATCGTCCACCACGACGATGCGCAGACCCCGTCCGCTCATGCCTCCACCCCGCTCGCCAGCGGGATCATCGCCAGGATCCGCGTACCGTCGCCCACCGAACTCGTCACTGTCAGCCTCCCGCCCAGCTCCGCCAGTCGCTTGCGCATGCCGTCGAGCCCGAAGCCCGTCGACTCCCCCGCCACGAACCCGCTGCCGTCGTCGGTGATCTCCAGCTCCACTCCGTAGGGACGCCGGACCAGCACCACCCCCACCGTGGACGCGCGCGCGTGTTTGCGCACGTTGGCCAGGGACTCCTGGGTGCAGCGCAGCAGCGCGATCCGGGTCTGCTGGTCGCACTCCAGGTCTGCCAGGTCGGCGTCCACGGCGAGCCCGGTGTCCTCCGCGAAGCGGTCCAGGGTGCGGCGCAGCGTCTGCGCCACCGTGCCGGCCGCCGCCCGGCCCGGACCCGGCTGCCGCGCCGAGCCCACCAACTCCCGGGCCTCGGTGAGGTTTTCCCGGGCGGTGGATTCGATCGACCGCAGTTGCCGGGCACTGCGCGCCGGGTCGTCGGACATGCCCGCCCGTGCCGCCTCCGCGAGGACGATGATCGACGCGAAGCCCTGCGCGAGCGTGTCGTGGATGTCCCGTGCGATGCGTTCCCGTTCGTCCGCCGCGCCCTGCCGCTGGTGCGCCTCGGACAGCTGCGCCTCCGTCCGCTCCAACTCCTCGATCAGCCGCGCCCGTTCACTGCTCTGCGCGACGACCGAGTGCGCCCACAGGCCGATCAGCACACCCACCGCGACCACGATCAGGGTGGACACCAGCGTCTCGCCGAAGAACTCCGCCGACCAGCCCTGCCGGACCAGGGCCCCGGTCAGCGTGACACCGGTGGCCGCTGCGAGGAACCCCATGGAAGTCCTCGGAGTACGCCCGAACATCCAGTAGTGCGGCAGCGTCACCATGAACAGCGCCGCATAGCTGCTGCCCAGATACGCCAGCCCGCCGAGTGCGAGCACCAGCACCGAGAGATAGACCTGCGGACGTACGACGGGATTCCCCGGGAAGCGGTCGAGAACCGCGTAGCACAGCACCACGCAGCCGAGCAGCGCGAGCGCCTTGTACTTGCTCCCGCCGGACGGAGCCGTCGTCACCAGCCCGACGGCCATCGCACCGAAGAGCGCCCAGCACACCGTGTTCCACCGGCGCAGCGACGTGGCCCAGAAGGCGTCGGCCAAGGGGTCGGCGAGAGCGGTCATACCGATCAACGTACGTCGACCACCAGTTCCCCGTCGGCGATTTCAGCCGCCGCCCCCTTACTCCCTGCCGCCCGCGAGGGCCACCAGCTCGCCTCGCCGAGCAGCAGCATCGCCGACGGCAGGACCATGATCCGCACGACGAAGGCGTCGAGCAGCACGGCCGCCGCGAGGACGAAACCGATCTGCTTCATCTCGATGATGTGCAGGAAGACGAAACTCGAGAACACCGTCGTCATCACCACCGCGGCACTGGTCACCACACTCGCCGACCTGCGGATTCCGTCGAGCACGGCCTGCCGGGTGGACACGCCCGCGAGCACGGCCTCCCTGATCCGGCTCACCACGAACACCTGGTAGTCCATCGAGAGCCCGAAGAGGATCACGAAGAGGAACAGCGGTACGCGCGAGCCGATGGAACCGGTGGAGTGGAAGTCCAGCAGCCCTTCGGCCCAGGTCCCCTGGAAGACCAGGACCAGCAGTCCGAGCGCCGCCGCCGCGGACAGCAGATTCAGTACGACACCGATCAGCCCCAGCACCACGGAGCGGAACGCGTACGCGGTCATCGCGAAAGTGATCACCAGCAACGCCCCGAGGACCAGGGGGAGTTTGCTGTTCTGGTGAGCGGGATAGTCCGCGTACCGGGCGACATCCCCGCTCACTCCGTACTCCGCCCCGTCGATCCTCCCGACCGTCGCGGGCAGATAGTCCTTCCGCAGGTGGTCGAGGGAGTCGTACGCCTGCTCGGAATTACCCAGGTACGGCACCTTCAGTTCGAGCACACTGATCCGGTGGTCGGCCGACGTCCGGATGCCCGAGGCACCGGCGAACAGCGGGTCGGCGTCGGCACGCCGGACCAGCTCGCGCAGCGCCCCGGTGACCTCGGCGGCGCGCGCGGCGTCGGCGCGTACGACGACCTGGTGGGTGACCCGCTGCTCCGGGAACGCCTCGTTGAGCCGGTCGTACACCCGCATGGCGGGGATGTCCCGGGAGTGGGTGTCCCTGCTCATCTCCGTGATCTTCAAGCCTGCCAACGGGGTCACGAGGGCGAGCAGGGCGAGCACCGAGACGCACAGCGTGGCCAGGGGGTGCCTGCTCGCCGGCCGCAGCAGCGCGGCCCACACGCGGCCGCCGTCGTCGTCCCGGATCCGGCGCGCCGGCTTGCCCCGTTCGGCCCGGCGCCGGGCCCTGCGCTCGGCCCGCTGCCCGAGCTTGACCAGCAACGCCGGCAGCGCCGTCAGGGAACTGGCCACCGCGACCAGGACGACCACGATGGTGCCGGTGGCCAGTGAGGAGAAGATGACGTCGGACGCGAGATACAGCGTCGCGGTGGAGGCCACGACCGCGAGTCCGGAGATCACGACCGCCCGCCCCGAGGTCGCCGCGGCCAGCTCCACCAGCGCCTCGGTGCTCAGCCGGCCACCCGAGCGGGCCCGCTCCTCGCGCTCCCGCTTGAGGTAGAAGAGCGTGTAGTCGACGCCGACGGCGAGGCCGATCATCAGGATGACGTTCGTGCCGACCCCGGCGTCGGGGGACAGGTGCGAGGCCACCATCGACAGCCCGACGGCCGCCGCGATCGACGACAGTGCCAGCAGCAGCGGCACCCCCGCCATGGTCACGGACCCGAAGACGACCAACAGGGTGAGCAGGGTGATGGGCAGCGTGATCTCCTCCGACAGCGCCAGGTCGTCGCCGCGCTGCTGGTCGACTCCCTTGCTGATGGAGGGACTCCCGGTCTCCTGCAGCAGCAGCCCGGGACGCGCCTTCCCCACGGCCTCGGTCTGGGCGAGCAGCGCGTCGACCTTGTCCTTCGCGTCCCGTTCCTCGCCCTTGAGGGCCACCTCGACCATGAGGATCCGGCGATCCCCGGACAGCTGCGGGGCGGCCACGCCCGCCACCTCGGGCAGCCGCTTCATCCGGGCGGTCAGGTCCTGCGCGGCAGCCTCTGCCGCGGCCCGGTCGAGGGGGCCCGACCTGGAGGAGATCAGCACCTGCTCGGTGGACCTGCGTTCCAGATGGCCCTGGGCGGCCATCGCCTCCGCCCGGCCGGCCTCGCCGACCCGGTAGTCGGCCGTAGTAGCACTGTGCGTGCCGACAGCGCTGCCGACCGCCAGGCACAACACCACGAACACGAGCCAGCCGACGATGGCCCGCCAGGGGTGCCGCGCGCTCCAACGCGCCATGCGAACGGTGAGTGATTTCATGCCCGAAAGCCTTGCTGTCCTGGGCAGTTGGCAGACAGAGGCACCCGGTTGAACTTCGCGTCCACCGATCGGTGGACGCAGACCGGGAGAGACTCCCACGAGCCGGCTCCCACGCACGGCGAACCGCCCGGCAACGCCTTTCGGGAAACCGCAGGCTGAGGGCTTGCCTACGTGGATCACCGCGATACTCGGCCTCAGCCAAGCCGCGTGCCCTCCGAGTGCCCGACCTCCGGGTGCGCGACGGCGACAACAGCACCGACCGGCCAGTGGAAACGCACCGTTGCATGAGCAGACGGATCGACTGATGCCCAGTGGCGGGCGAGCAGTCCGCGCTCCGAGCGGGAAGCGGGTTGCCGTCCTGGTGCGGACGACACGGAGGACGGCTGACCGGTCTCGGTGGACAAACGGGCGGTCACCCCACCGCATCACCGCTGCATGGCTGAGGTCGGGATCGTCCGATCGCGGAGCGGGCCTGGCGGTCGTCGCGGTGGCTTGGGGGTGCCGTGGGCTGAGCTCCTGCCGTTGTCCTCTCGCGGCGGCGTGGATCCCTCGTGAGTGCCCACCCGGCGGGGGAGATCGGCACATGCGTCGACCATCGAGTGCCGGGTGCTGCACGCGGTCAGGGCCTGATCGCGAACACCATGCCTATGTCGCCGGCCTGCTGCACCGGGTTCTGCTCGGTGCTGACCGTGAAGCCGTGTGCGAGGAGGGTCGCGCAGACCGCGTCGCGGTTCTGCCCCCAGCGCTCCACCTCCACCACGGCCTGGCGGACCAGCGGCCAGTGCCGTTCCTCGATGCCCCTGAGTACCTCGAGTTCGGCGCCTTCCACATCGATCTTGAGCAGGTCGATGCGGTCGATGCCCTGCTCGTCGAGCGCCGATGACAGGGGCCGGACCTTCACCCGGTGCGTCTCAAGGCGCCGCATCACCCGCAGCTTGCGGCCGACGAGAACAGTGAGAATGGGGTGGGGTACGCGGCGCAGGACCGGTCCCAGGCCGCCCTGACTGATCATTTCGACAATGCTGGCGGTGACCCGGCGCCGCTCAGCCTCGATGTTCCCCTCATCTCGCGAAGAAGACGAGAAGATCGTGGCGGCCGGAACGTAGCTGAAATCGAGCTCGTCCTCGCGAGACGCCAAGCCGTAAGGGAGCGCGGTCAGGCGCCCGTTGAAGAAGTCGCGAGCGTTGCGCTCGAGTGTCGCGTGGAGTGGGGGCAACGGCTCGAAGGCATAGATCCGCACGTCCCCGTCCAGCCGTTCGTACACGGCCGCCGAGAACACGCCGATGTTGGCGCCCACGTCGAGTACCGTCGCGCCCGGCGTGCACACGATGCCGTGGGTGAAGTAGCCGCCCACCTCCTCGCGCAGGAAGGACACCTCCCAACCATTGATGCTGTGCAGTTCCATCACATTCATGGCCATGACAAAGTCACTATCACTGTTGGAGGCGGCAATCCAGCCCGTGCGGTTCACTTCGGCCGATTCCCTCCCCTGACAGTGCAGCCGTGCCGACTGCGGGCGCCGGCTGTCGCACACCCGCCGCGAGGTTCGTCCGGTGTCCCCTCGGCGGAGCGTCATACGGCCCACTCCGACGGGCCTGCGGCATCGGCAGGCAGCAGGACGGGTAGTTCGGCGAGCATGGCCTCGTACGTCCGCCGTCGCCCAGACCCACCGACCTCCACCAACTGCGGGTCGAGGAGTTGTCCGGCGAGTTCACGTGAGGCGCGGACATGCGGATCCATAAGCTGCCATTCACCCGCGATTGCCTGATTCACATCGTCTGTTGCACTGTCCATGGACGTATCGAACCGAGCTCACCAGGATTGTCGTAATCGAGTATTGCTGCTTCCGGTGTCGATCCCTTCTTGTGGTGGATCGAGTGTCGCCGCCCGACACCGACGTGGCCGCTCGACTGTGACGTCGATGAGGTCAGGCGACCGGCGGACCGTCCGGGCAGGCCGGACGCATGCCCTCACCTGCGGAGATATGTTGTCGATGCGTCTGCATCCAGGCGAGATCGAAGCCGTCGGCTGGCGGGTGGTGACCGTGCTCGACGTCGTCCGGCAGTTGCGCGAGGCATCACCCGCCGTCACCGGACGTCCGCGGGTGATCGCGATCGACGGCCGGGGCGGCGCCGGCAAGACGACCCTGGCCGAGCGGCTGCGCAAGGTGGTGCCCAACTCCGCCATCGTGCACACCGACGACATCGCCTGGAACCACGCCTACTTCGACTGGGGCGCGGTGCTCGTCGAGAACGTCCTGCAACCCCTGCACCGGGGGGAGGCGGTGGACTTCCGCCCTGAGGCCTGGATCACCCATGCCCGGCCCGGATCGATCACCGTCCCCGCCGATGCCGACTTCATCTGGGTCGAGGGCACCGGCATCATCCGCGAAGAGCTTGCCCCGTGGTTGGACGCCTCGGTGTGGATGCAGGGTGACCTCGATGAGCAAGAGCGCTTGTCGGCCGTCCGCGACGGTGACTCCCCCGGGCAGCTGGAGCATGTGGCGAACTGGCTGCTGGAGGAGGTGCCGTTCATGCTGCGAGAACAGCCGTGGGCCCGAGCCAACGTGATCGTCGCCGGCCCTCCGCAGACCGACCACAACCCGGACACCGAGCTGGTCGTCGCCCCGCCGACCAGCCCTTAGGCCAGCCGCCCCAGTTTTTTATAGGGCCCCTGCGGCAGCAGCACATCTCACGCCCGCGACCGCAAGCCCCCGACTGACGTCACGACAAGGGCTCTGGTCCACTTCTTGTGGTCCGGTGACGTTCAGTCATGCCAGCAGAACCGGTCTTCGGAGGGATTCCGGCGCTTGGATCAGTCCGTGCCAGTGATCCACAGTTGGATCGCCAAACCGATGCCGATCAAGGCGACCAGCAGGCGCAGACGAGAAGCCGGCAAACGGCGGGCCATGCGTGGCCCTAGCGTGGAGCCGGCGAACATGCCCAGGCCCAGGGGCGCTGCCGCCATCCAGTCGACGGGGCCGAAAGCGGCGAACGATACGGCTGAGACCAGCGCAGGGGCGCCGATGAGCATGTTCTTCAGGGCGTTGGCGGCGACAAGGCGAAGTTCGACGGTGACCATGAGGAGCGCGAGGGTCATGACACCTGAACCAGCGCCGAAGTAGCCGCCATATACCGACAGTGCGATCAGCCCGAGCGGAAGGATCATCCTGCGATCCCCAGATGAATGGTCGTGCCGGTATCGCTGGTGCAGAGCAGCAAGCCGGGGCTGTGCGAGCAGGGTCAGCGAGCCGACGAGCACCAGGAGGGGCACGACGTGAGCGAACACCCCGGTCGGCGTGGAGAGCAACAGCACCGCGCCCGCTGCACCACCGAGAGCGGACAGCGGGACCCAGCGACGCAGCCATGGCCCGTGGCCCGCCAGTTCGGGTCGCGAGACAAGAGCCGCGCCAGGCCAACATGCCACTCCGGCAACGAGGTTGGTGACGTTTGCCGATAGGGCGGGAAGCCCCGCCCAAAGCAGAGCGGGGTAGGAGATCAACGAGGTGATCCCGCCTGCGGTGCCGACCAGCCCGGCGAGTACCCCGGCAGCGGCCAGAAACGCGCCGTCGCCGAGCCCGATCACGACGCTGACCGCGCACCTAAGCAGATGTCGTGCAGCACGGTCCCACCCCCTCCCTTTGTGCCGGTTGTCCGAACGCCATATTTGGCTCTGCCCCAGGGGTAAGGTCAACCAGCCCAAGAGATGGCGACCCATTGGGTGCTGACCTGGTGGCGTCGGCCGCTGGGAGCGCGTGGATGGTGGCGTGCTTGGCGCGGGTGCGTTTCCGTGGAATCGACCCTTGCGCTGGGCGTATTCGTCGACACCGACCACGCGGGGTGTGACGGTGGGCGGTTCGGGGAGCGAGGCGATCAGTCTCAGCAGAGTGTTGCGACTGACCGGCGCCCCGAACACGTCCGTCATACGAGCCCCGGCCCGGCCCCCAAGCGCGAGACCGACCGGGACGACCCTGCGCAGCAAGGTCATCCGCCCTGCGCCGAAGCCCAGTTGGGCGGCCGGCCGGGCACCGCCGGGAGGACTGCCGCGCCTACGAGAACACGGCCGAGGGCATCGCCTCCGCGCGCGCCGCGGGCATGGACATGGTGCCGGTGTGACATTCCCCCGTTACCGGTTTCGTGGCTCCGCAATGGGATCTCCGGCCTTCGGGTCCAGCATGACTTCCCCCTCCTGTCGGTGATGATCCGAGGGGGGCACCGGACCCGGAGGCATCGACGGACCGCTGATGAGGGGCAGCGCCGGTTGCGTCGTATCAGGCCAAGCCACGCCCCTCCCTATATCTCCGCCGTCTGTCTCGTTGACGTCACTGCCACGAACACCGAGAAGTCGAAGATCATCACGTGGAAAGAACTGGCCCGGATTCCCCTTGGGCCGGACAGCGACTCCGCTGCGTGAGCGGCACTCCCAAGCTGGACGCCGGCAGCCCCAGGGAGGTAAGCCCCCGGGACCGCCGTGTTGTGGCAGGAGGCCGAGCGGGCCTGAGGTGCGGGCCGGGAAGAAACCGGCTTGGCCGGACCTTGTGCAGATCATGAAAGCCATCGTGTACACGGAAGGTGGCGGCCCTGAGGTGCTGCGCCTGACCGAGCGTCCCCTGCCGGAGCCGGGACCGGGCGAGGTACGGGTACGGGTCGAGGTGTCCGGGGTGAACCCGACGGACTGGAAGGTGCGCACGGGCGGGCCGCAGGACGAGGGCGAGCAGGTGCCCAACCAGGACGGCGCCGGACTGATCGACGCGGTCGGGGAGGGTGTCGCCCCGGGAAGGACCGGCCAGCGCGTCTGGATCTGGGAGGCCGCCTGGCAGCGCCCGGACGGCACCGCGCAGGAGTACGTGGTGCTCCCCGAGGGACAGGCCGTACCGCTGCCCGACAACGCCTCCCTCGACCTCGGTGCGAGCATCGCCATCCCCGCGATGACGGCCCACCGCGCCCTCACCGTGCGGGACGGCGGCCCGGCCCGGCTCGGCCCCGGCGCGCTCCGCGGTCGTACGGTGCTGGTCGCCGGCGGTGCGGGCGCGGTCGGCAACATGGCGATCCAGCTGGCGCGCTGGGCGGGGGCGACCGTGGTGACCACCGTCAGCAGCCCGTTCAAGGCGCGTCTGGCCGAGGCCGCCGGTGCACACTACGTCGTCGACTACAAGGCCCAGGACGCGGCGGCGGCGATCCGCCGGGTGGCCCCGGACGGTGTCGACATCGTCGTGGAGGTCGCCATGGCGGCGAACGCGGAGCTCGACGTC
Organism: Streptomyces sp. NPDC058683; assembly: GCF_042716195.1. Classification (NCBI taxonomy): domain Bacteria; kingdom Bacillati; phylum Actinomycetota; class Actinomycetes; order Kitasatosporales; family Streptomycetaceae; genus Streptomyces; species Streptomyces sp. NPDC058683. The sequence goes on along the minus strand of NZ_JBHXSK010000007.1, from coordinate 26,502 downwards.
TCGGTGGCCGCACAGAACGCCGTCGTCGCGTACTACGACGACGGCGCCGAGGTGGCGCTGCCCCGCTGGACGTTCTTCGGCAACCTGCGCTTCCAGGGCGTGCTCGTCTACACCATGCCGGCCGAGGCCAAGCGGGATGCCGTCGCTGCCATCACCGCCGCCCTCGCCGACGGGTCGCTGCGCGTGGGCGAGGAGGCGGGCCTGCCGTTGCACCGCTTCCCGCTGGAACGCACCGCGGACGCGCACATCGCGGTCGAGAAGGGAGCAGTGGGCAAGGTCCTCATCGACGTGTGAGCCCAGAGCCGCCGTCGCGTTCGTTCACCTCGTGAGCCCTTCGCCGTTGGCTGAGGTGGGTGGCCGCAGTAATGCCCGGCTAACGGTGCAAGGGATCACGCCGAGACTCCGGCCGGCCGGAGGTGGTCGCCCTCCCGCCGGCTCCGGGCCCGGTTGGATGCCCGACCCCAAGGCGTACTACTACGGCGGTCAGGGCGACGCCTCCGCCTGGCTCGTCGCCCGGCACGGCACGGCGACCCGCAGCTCGTGCTCCGAGCCGACGTGCTCTACGCCATGCTCCGAGACAGCACTTTCTACGACCCCCAACCCGCCCCCACAGGTTGACGAAACCCATAGGGCACCCCCCTCCCCCGCGACGGCGTTTCCTCATGAGTCCCGGTTCGTTGGCCGGGCATGAAGAAGATCATGATGCTGACCGCGCTGTCGGCCGCCGCCCTTGCCCTCGCCGCTCCGGCTCACGCCGACAACGACAGCAACTTCGGCTCCGGCGTGAACGCCGCGAACAACTGGAACTTCAGCGGGGCCGCGGTGTGCTTCCAGGAACTGGCCGTGGTTCCGGTGGGCGGCGCATCGGCCGGGGACGCCCTCAACCACTGCGTGAACGGAAACGTGCTCAACCACTCCGGCTGAACAGAAGGCCGTGTCGACCCCTCAGCCCCGGGGCATCACTGCTCCGGGGCTGTTCTCCGAGACGGATGGCGAGCAGCAGGCTCTCCGCCCCGCACACGATCCCTCGCACGGCTTCGAGACATCCGGACAAGCAGACCTCAGGTCAGCGCTTCTTCGTCTTCTTGCGTTGCGGCGGAGTCCAATCACCTCGGTGCACCTGGCAGCGGGAGTAGCCGATCATCGCCGGCTTCTGGCACCGTTTGCCGGTCTTGGTCTGAGTCGACCCACACTTGACCTGCTTGCCCATTCGTCCTCCCCAGTCCGGTCGAGGCGGCCCACGCCGAACCCATCGTCACCGGACTGAGGCGCTCATCGCCCTGTTTGCAGCTTCATTCGGCCGATTCACTGTCCTTCTTGCCTGAATCATGACATTTCAATGTTCAGGTCGATCACCGACCGACTGCCGAACGGGCATCGCCGCCCTCCTGCACGACGGCGTTCCGGTCGCACCGGAGGAGCGCTGGGTGCCCTGGCTCCTCGACCGCGGCGACAGCTTGCTGCGCGCGATCAGCCTCTCCGATCCTCGCTCCCGCTCCCTCCACCGAGCTCCGACATCCGTTCGATTCATGGCTTTGCTGAAGCCCCCCGACCGGCAGCCGGTGGTGGTGACCACGGCTGCGGCCGCGACACCACCGACCGGCAACACCGCGAGCTGCGGTACGACACCCGCTGCGAGCACCAGACCCAGGGCGCGCGGGCCGCCGCCGAGGTGCAGCGCAGCGAACGCGAGAGCCAGGGACGCGACCGCCGAGCCCGACCACGACACCGGCCGTCGGGAAGATCGCTGCGACTCCAGGACAGCGGCACGGTCAGGCCCCGCAGCGCCGCGCCCGGTCGAGGCCGGGCTTGCGGCGAGCGAAGGCCAACGCGTCCCAAGTGCACCTGTCGTAGACGAGACAGCGGCGAACTCACCATTCACTGAAGCGACTTCGCAGGCACCGCACCAGGAAGAGGCGCCTTGGGGCCCTGCGGCAACCCCCGAGCGTCGGCTTAGGGCACTCGGAGGGCACGAAACCCTCAAATTGGACTAGACAACAAACAAACCCCAGGCCACCGACCTGGGGTTTCTCTCTGGAGCGGGTGACGAGAATCGAACTCGCGCTCTCAGCTTGGGAAGCGACGGCGCTTGGGCGCCCACATGCCTGCTGACCTGTATGGATATGGTGTGCTGGCGCCCTTGCGCGGACCTGGTCACACCGCCGTTGACCGTGGTTGACCGTTCTTACGGGCACGCTGTGGGCACGGATTCGAGGAACAGCGGGCAGCGGGCGGGCACGAGCGGGCTCTGCGCTTGGCCAGGCTGGTTCGGATGTCCGACTTCGGGGAGCCTTCGCGAGCGCACAGGTCGCTGCGGCGCCGTCGATGCACGGCGCCACGGATGTCGGCGTACGCGGGGCAGGCGAGGCCGCCCGCGCCACGAGGACGTCCCGCCGTGTCCTCCGGCTCGATGCCGCCAGGGCAGTTGTCGTAGCCGGTCGGCCCACGCTCGGCGAGCGTCGATCCGATGCGGCGCATGGGGTTCTCCGAGTGGAAGGATCGGCGCCATGGACACCGAGAAGGGCTGGGTGTACCGGGTCGACGAGCCGCACGGCTCGCAGGGCTGGCGTCCCTACGGCGGCCATCCCGAGCGCTGGCGGGGAGCCATCACCACCGACGATCCCGAAGAGGACGCCGAGTACGTCACCGCCCTCGTCGTCACCGACCGAGTGGGAGGTACGCGGCACCGGACGGAGGTACGTGTGCGTGATCGTCTGGGAGGGCAAGGAAGGCGACGGCCTGCGAGGACGCGGCCTTCACCGTGCAGATCCAGCCCGACATGGACGCAGAGTGACTGAAGCCTTCGCACCGCGGTCAGGCGCACATAAAGGCTCCGAGGGCAAAAAACAGTCCCCGGTAGTGCTGCGCGTGTCCTGAAGCTTCAGTCGTCACTGTTGCCTCGGTATCGCGCCGGCTTGCCGGGGGCCTGAACCACATCCTGTCCAAGTCACTCCGCCGACTAGACGTCCTCACCGACTTTGTGGCCCTTCCGGTGTTGTGGTCTACTACTCACCATCCACGATAAATGCCCCAAGTCAATATGGTTTGGGTAAATTTTTCTAGCGTCCTGTGTGCGTCGTCGAACCAGGCATCGACCAGTGGGACGGTGACCTTCAGCGTCGTCAGCTCTTGGGGTGCCAGGGACGAACGGCGTATCGACCGGAACAGCCGGCGCTCAGGCCCTCGGCTCATTTGCCGGCCTCTGGGCCGGCATGCGGGCGAGTGCACCGGTTTCGATCAGGAGCTGCGCGGCGTTCACCGGCGGTAGTTCCTCGAGCGCCACCCGCTCACCCGCTCGGGGCTGCGCCGACCGGCCGCACCCCCGCTGCCCTTCGGTCGGCTTCAGGCAGGTCCGGCCGAAGGTCTGCCGAAAGAATGTGATCGGCCTGAGGCTGTCCGGCGCAGCCAAGGCGGATCTCCGCCTCCACGGGCCGGGGTTCGCCTGCCGCGATCGAACGATGACGGAGCCGTCGTCGGCGAAGGTCCTTATAAGCTCGGCGAGTTGATGGCCGGGTGGGTTCGTGACGATCTTCGAGTGCAAGGGACGGACGGCGTGACGCGGATCGGGGAGATGCGGCTCAGCGACGGGACCGCGGTGCGGGTCGAGGTCGATGGGCAGCAGGACAGTGGGATCGACCGCGTGGGCCGTGGATCGGTGTCCGAGGTCGTCCGAGGCTCGGCGCATACCCTCCAGGAGGCGCTCGCGCACATCAGACCTGCGATCGAGGCGGTGGCCGACAGTGTCCGGGACCTGGCGAGTCGGCCCGACTCGGTGACCGTGGAGTTCGGGATCAAGCTGTCCGCGGAAGCCGGCGTCGTGGTGGCGAGGGCGGCGAGCGAGGCCAACTTCGCCGTGAGTCTGGAGTGGGACGCCCGCGACCCTGGATAATGGTGTACATGACAGCGTTACGGGGTGAAGCGGCGCTGGAATCGGGCCTCGTCCGCATAGGGGGCGCCGATGAGGTCGCGGGGGCGGGTTTTCTCGTGGCGGCCGACATCGTCTGCACCTGCGCGCACGTCGTCGTGGACGCGCTGGGGCTCCCGCGGGACACCGTGGCCTCGCCCTCCGAGGCCGTACAGGTGGAGTTCCCGCTGCTGCGCGACGCGGACGGAGGCGTTCCGACCCGGCGTGCCCGGGTCGTCTCCTGGCAGCCGGTGCTGGAGGACGACAGCGGCGACGTGGCCCTGCTGCGTCTCGACACACCCGTGCCCCACGCCCGTCCGGTGCCGCTGGTAGACGGGACGTCTGTCTGGGGGCACTCGTTTCGCGCGTACGGGTTTCCCGGCGGCGGCGACCACGGGGTGTGGGCGACCGGCACGCTGCGGAGCATTCAGGGCGCGGGCTGGGTGCAGATGGACACCGGCCACGGTGGCCCGCAGGTGACCAACGGCTACAGCGGCGCGGCGGTGTGGGACGACGTGCAGGGCGGTGTCGTCGGGGTGGCCGTGGCGGCCGGTCGCGGCGACCTGGCGGGCACCGCGTTCCTCGTTCCCTCCGCCGCGCTCGTGGACGAGGAGGTACTGCGCCCTACATGTCCGTTCCGCGGCCTCGATGTGTTCGAGGAAGAGGACACCGCGTTCTTCCACGGACGCGAGGACGACACCGAGAGGCTTGCCGCATCGATCGCTGAGCGCCCCCTCACAGTGGTCGTCGGCCCCTCGGGAAGCGGCAAGTCCTCACTGATCCGCGCCGGTCTGCTGCCGCGCCTCCGGGCAGACGGTATGCACGTGACCGTTCTGCGCCCCGTGCCCGGTACACCGCCTGAGATGCTGCTGGCGCACGCGCTCGTCCCGGTCCTGGGGCCGGGGGTCGGGGAGGTCGACCGGCTGAGCAAGGCGGGGGAGCTGGCGCGGCTGCTGGGCGGTACGTCCGGCGGTCCTGCCGGGGCCGTGGAGCAGGCCGGAGCGGACGGCGGCCGAACCGCGCAGGCCGTCGCCGCTCTGCGCGCCTCGCTCGAAGAGCGTGCCGGCCAGGGCGGCCACCTGATCGTCGTCGATCAACTGGAGGAGTACGTCGGCGCCGAACCGTCGGCCGCGCACACCCTGTTCAGTCTCCTCCTCGCGCTGACCGGGAGCCCGAGTGCCGGGCGCGGCCTGCGTGCCGTGGCCACCGCGCGGCAGGAATCCCTCGACGTCCTGCTGACCTCTCGGACATCCGGCTCGCTGAGCGATGCCGTCCTCTTCCTCGCCCCGCTCGACGCGGAGAATCTGTATCGCGCGGTCACGGGTCCCGTCGACGCCGTACCGGGGCTGTGGCTGGAGCCCGGGCTCGCCGAGCGCATCGTCGAGGACGCCGCGGACGAGCCCGGCAGGATGCCGTTGGTGGAGTTCACTCTCACCAGGCTCTGGGAACGGCGTCAACGCTTCATGCTCACCCACGCCGCCTACGACGAGCTCGGTGGTGTTGCCGGAACCCTGGTGGGCTACGCGGACGACGCCTACAGCACGCACGTGCCGGCGACCGAAGAGGCCGTCGCGCGCAGGCTGTTCGTGCAACTGGCCCGTCCCGACGACCGGGGCGGATACACCCGCCGTGCCGTCTCCCCCGCCCAGCTCGATCCGGCTGCCGTGGCGCTCGCCCGTCGCCTCGCGCGCGGGAAGCTGGTTGTCATCGGCAGAACGGCTGAGGGCACGGAGATCGTCGACCTCACGCACGAGGCCCTCACGCGACTGTGGCCCAAGCTGCGCGTATGGCTGGACGACAGCAGGAACTTCCGGCAGTGGCAGGAGCAACTGCGTACGGACATGGCGCGCTGGGAGGCGAAGGGCAGGGAAGCGGGGGCCTTGCAGCGTGGCAAGACTCTCGCCGAGGGCGAGGAGTGGCTCCAGGGGCGGCCCGAGGACGTGACGGCGGACGAGCGTGCTTACATCGAGACGGGCCGCCGTTACGCGCAGCGAACCGTCCGCAGGCTGCTGGCGGGAGGTGCGCTGCTGATGGCGCTCCTGTTGGTGGCGGGGACGCTGGGCGCGATCGCCTGGAACACCGGCCGGGAGCTCAAGACCCAGCTGCGCACCCTCGCGTCCCGCGCGCTCGCGGAGGAGTCGGGCAGCCGACAGGCCCAGGAACCCGGCACGGCGGTGCAGTTGGCGCTCGCCGCCTGGCACGCAGACCAGACGCCGCAGGCGCGGGAGGCTCTGCTCGTACAGCACGTACGGGCCCTGTACACACGCGGCCTCCACACCGGCCTGTGGAGGGGCCGGGTCCAGGATCTGGACGCCACCCCGGACGGCCGCGTCCTCGCAGTGCGCTCCAAGCCCGAAAACGCCGACCCGTACGAAGTGTCGGTCGTGACCGGCGCACTGGACGGCACGCCGCGGCACTACACGCTCAAGGGCGTGCCCAAAACCGAGCAGCGCGGCGCGATCAGCCCCGACGGGCGACACTATGCCGCGTCAATGCCCGACGGCACGGTATGGCTGTGGCGACTGGACGGACGGGGTAGCGAGCCGACCCGCCTCGGGGAACGGCTCACGGGCGGGCGTGACAGGGTGAGCGTCGAACTGGCCTTCAGCGCCGACGGCAGTCGGCTGCTGCGGTTCCTCGACCTCCACACCCCGGGCGACAAGGGCGCGAAGCCGAGGGTCTTCCTTGATGTGTGGGGCCTGGGAGGTCTCGAGTCGCTGCCGGTGGCGGACACGGTGGTGTCGACCGCGGGAGACCAGAGCGTGCGTTTCGGAGAGGATCCCGACACCGTCGAGGTCACGACGACCGACTCCGAGGACGCCGGGACACCCGACGGCTCCGTGCTGCGCGACCTCCGAACGGGAGGCGTGCTGCGCGATCTCCCCGCTGACGACACGTCCGATGACTGGCGCTTCACCGACGCCACTGGCACATACGGCTACGAGGATGACGCGGTCGCCGCATACGACTACGCCGACCTGACATTCGGCAGGCTGGACACGGGCGACACGTATGTGACCCGCCTGCCCCTGGACGAGGAGCCGGGCTACCAGGACCCGAAGTTCGCCATCGCCCCGGGCGAGGAGGGCGGGCTGACCGTGCTGTCCCCGGTCGGGAACACCCTTGTCGTGGCCTACGCGCCCCATGTGCCCGCCGCACCCCGACTCGACATCGAGAACTCGGTCGCGTCGGCCATGTCACCGGACGGCCGGCGGGTCGCGCGGTTGACGGAGCGCGAGGTGGAGGTGCTGGATCTGGTGCGCGGCACCACCACCGTCGGCGAGCTGCCGGCCGGGTTCGGCGAGGGCGAGCCGAGCCTCGTATGGACGCGGGACAGCAAGCAGGTCGTGCTCGCGCGGGAGCGCGGTACACACCTGCATGTGTACGACGCCGACGCGTTGTCCGACCGCGTCGACGTGCCGTTGCACGCGGGCCGGGAAACCGGCGAAGAGGAGGGGCTCATCAGCTGGATCGAACCCCTGCCCGACGGCGACGTCGTCGTCCTGACCCAGAGCGGCAGCCTGCTCCGGGTGGACGCGGAGCGGGGTGTGCAGACAGGAGAACCGCTGACGGTCGACCCCTCACCGCGAGTCCAGACCTTTCCCCCTGTCAGGAGCCAGATCGTGGCCCGTCCGAGCCATCCGCAGCAAGTCGCCGTGGTGACGCCCGACGACGGGGACCAGGGCACGATCCAGATCTGGGACCTGCGGACCCGCAGACGGACGCTGGCGTTGAAGGGCGATGAGGTCGGCTGGGCCTTCGACGGGGACGACAACAACAACCTGGCCTTCTCCCCGGACGGCCGGTACCTGGCGGTGGCCCACAACGACGGCCGGCTGCACCGCTGGGATCTGGAGAAGAAGGCCCCCGTCGGCACACCCATCGTGATGAACACGAACGACAGGATCACGGGTGTGACGAACAACGGAACGGTGATCACAGCCGAGGCGGACCTCGTGGACATGTACAAACTGTGGAGCCCCGACGGCACCCACATCGGCACCATTCCGACCGGCTCCTATTCCACGGCGGTCGTGCGAGGCACACAGCTGATCGTGGAGAGCCAGGGCCGACGCACAGCCTTCGCTCTGGCCCCCGACACCTGGTTCAGGCACCTGTGCAAGTACGTGGACCGTCCCTTCACCGAAAGCGAACGCGAAGACCTCCCGGACGGCACCCCCTCGGAACCGCCTTGCACCGGTGTAACAGGTGGGTGAGGCTGTCTTCGCCGTCACGGTTGAACCTGTCCTCCAAGGAGGTCTGGTCGGCCCATCGCGCCGCACGCAGAGGGCACGTCACCCACAACAAACAAACCTCAGGCCACCGACCTGGGGTTTCTCTCTGGAGCGGGTGACGAGAATCGAACTCGCGCTCTCAGCTTGGGAAGCGATGGCGCTTGGGGAGCCGGAGCGCTTCTGACCTGGGCATATGCGCTCCAGTGTGGCGCCCGGGGGTGTGGGATCGCACCGCTGTTGACCGTGGTTTGCCGGTCATGAGGGCATGCTGTGGGCACGTCGTCGACTCGGAGGCGTGGAGGACCGCTCTACGTGGCCGGCGGGCGACCGAGTTCGGGAATCGAGCGTTGGCCGGAAGGGCGTCGTCGCGGGAGCACACGGAGGGCGGCTCGGCAGTGACGGAACATCTCGGGCGTACGCGCGGGCCGGGAGGTGCTGGGATGCGGTGGTGGGCCGGGGGATGGATGGTCGCCGTGGTGGTTGTCCTGGCGGGGTGCCACGCGTCGGAAGGTGGCGGATCGGTGGGAGGACCGTCGGAGAACGACAACTCGGCGGGGCCGTCGGCCAGTGCGTCGACGCACACGCCGGCAGCGCCGTCTGCAAGCCAGACCGGGGGGAGCCCGTCGGTGTCGGCCACCAGTCCCTCCCCTGCGCCGCGGAGGTGTGCCGCTGGGCATACGGAGGTCACCGTCAGTCCTGGTGACGCGGTCGAACAGCGGCTCTGTGTACGGCCCGGGACTGTGGTGTCGCTCGTCCTGCGGCCTCGCACGGATGACAAGCGGTGGACGGCCGTGCGGAGTTCCGCGCCGGTTCTCGTCCTGGCGTCCGGATGGCGGGTGGACGCGGACGGTACGTCCCACGCCTCGCTGCGGTGTGCGGGGACCCGGGCCGGTGCGGCCCAGGTCACCGCGTCGGCGAAGGCGCCGGATGTGGCGGGTGCGGCGAAGGTCGCCTTTACGCTGCACGTGAGCGTGGTGCCGTACACGACGCAGGGGTGACCCCGGCAATCCGGGACCACCCCTGCGACGTCGCCGCGTCAGTGGCAGTCGCGCACGTCGATCGTGTAGATGCCGCGGCCGTGGGTCGCCGCGTACAGCGTCCTGCCGTCCGGGCTCAGCTTGAGCTGGAGCACGGCGACGGCCGGGAGGTTCCCGACACGCTGCCAGGTCGTACGGCCCGGCGCGCGGTAGACGACGCCGAGGTCGGTGGCGACTGCGAGGCCGCCGTTCGGTGTGACGACCGCGGAGTTCGTCGGCACGTCGGGCAGGTTCTTCGAGATGTCCTTCCAGGTGGTGCCGCCGTCGGTGGACTCGAAGACGTGGCCGACACCGGCACCGGGGCCTTCGGTCCAGTGCCGGGAGAAGCCGTTGACCGCGAGGTAGACGTGGTCGGCGTTCTTGGGGTCGACGGCGAAGCCGGCGAGGTAGCGGTTGGGTACGGTGCCGTCCGCGCCGGTGGCCGGGAGGCTGATGTCGTGCCAGCCGGTCCCGTCCGCGTTGCCGACGGAGATGCCGCGGGCGAAGCCCTGGTTGTTGCAGGGCCCGCACCAGGCCGCGTACACCTTGCCGCCCGAGGCCGCGACGGCGGTCGCGGTACGCCCGGCGCCGAGGTCGTAGACGCTGGTCCACTCGTCGCCGCTGCGGATGGCGTAGCCGTGGGTCTGGACCCAGATGTGGCGGCCGCCGGCGATCCAGGTCGAGCTGTTCTTCGCGTCGGCCGTGATCGGGGCGATGAAGCGGGCCTCACCGGTGGCGTTGTCGGCGGGAGCCACGTTGTACGACGTGATCTTGCTGGAGTCGGTGACCCAACTCCCGTCATTCACGGCGCAGTTCTGGGTCACCTGGATGGCGAGGTAGACGTACTCCTCTGCGATGTTGCAGCCGTCGGCCGGGTCGGTGAGGGTGTCGCCGCCGTCGCCGCCGAAGTCGGAGCCCATGACCTTGTCGTTGCTGCGCAGGATGGACTGGCCGTTGTCCTGGAGGCCACCGGTGACGGACACCCCGCCGTAGGTCAGGTCCTTGCCGACGCCCACCGAGTAGTACTGGAGGGTGTCGATGGTGCCGTCGTTGAGCGAGGTCCAGTCGGTGGCGTGCCCGGAGGTGTCCTGTGAGCCGCTGAGAGGGCGTTTGTAGACGCCGCCGTCGTTGCCGACGTAGACGAAGCTCCTGCCGTGGTAGCTGCCGATCGCGACGCCGTGCTGGTCGGAGTGGGTGGTGGGGTTGCAGTCGCCCGTCTGCTTGGTCGGGTCGATGCTCCAGCAGGGGAAGCCGAAGTTCCAGTAGGGGCCGACGGTCGACCAGCTGCTGCCGCCGTCCTTGGTCTCGTAGACCTCCTCCAGGCCCGCGTACACGTGCTCCGCGTTCGCCGGGTCGACGGCCAGGAACTGGTTGTACCAGGCCTGCACGCCCGGCATGTAGCCGCTGGAGGTCAGCGCCGAGCCGTCGGCGGCCAGGCCCTGGTAGTCGGCGATCTTCGTCCAGGGGCCGGTGGGAGAGCCGGACTTGGAGACGTAGATGCCCTCCAGACCGCTGTCCGGGTTGGTGTTCAGCTGCTCCGGGGACTGGTCGATGGCGTAGTAGCGGGAGCCGTCGGCGGAACGGGCGAAGGTGACGTTGCCGACGTCGTCCGCGTCGGCGGGCAGGTCACCCAGGCCGCTCGTGATCCGGGTCCAGGTGCCGCCTGCGCCCTTGGTGTAGAAGCCGTTGTAGTCGTCGCCGCTGCGCCAGCCGACCGCGAGGACCACCTTGGAGGGGTCCTTCGGGTCGATCGCGATGTCGTTGGCGATGTTCTTGTACGCGGCCGAGTCGTCGTTCGCGAGGGAACCGCCCGGCAGATAGTCGGGGTTGGGTGTGAACTCCAGCTTCCAGGCGCCGCTGAGCCTCTTCGTGGAGTGGCTCCAGACGCCCTCGCTGGTCGCCGCCCACACCTTGCCGCCGCCGAAGCGCAGTTCGTGGATGGTGGTGGACTCCAGCTCGTCGCCGCCGACCCGGCTGCGGGAGGAGAAGGTGCCATGGCGCGGGTTCGACAGGACGTAGACGCCGCTGCCGAGATACGCGTCCGCGTTGGTCGTCGCCTCGCCGGTGCCCAGCCACAGCCGCCCGGCGCCGTCCAGCGCGAGCGCGCCGGTGGACTGCGAGGGCAGCTTGTCACTGATGGGCTGCCAGTGACCGCCACCGCTGTGCGAGCGCCACACTCCGCCGCCCGCGCTGCCCGCGTACACGTACCCGTCGTCGTCGGCGGCCATCGCGGCCATCCGGCCGGTGACATTGCCCGAGCCGCCGCTGGAGTTGGAGTCGTAGTCGCGGTAGCGCGGGTCGTCGGAGTTGTACGGCAGGTCGGTGATGTTGCGCCAACTTCCGCCGGTGCTCGGCAGGTTGGTCAGACTCGTCCAGGCGGCCCCGTACGCGCCCGGTGCGACGATGCCGGGTGAGGTGCGGGCCTCGGCGTACTGGTCCGCGCCCTCGGCTATCTCATCGGCCTCGTTGCCGTCGTCACCGCCGCCGTCGTCGTCCCCGGCTTTCGCCTCTGGGCTGACGGCACCCACCGACTGCCCTCGCTCGGCGGCCAGTTGAGCCAGTGCCCGGGCCCCGAAGGGGCTGCTGCCTCCGCCGGGCGCGGCGCCGGCGGGTATCGCCACGAGTGCGGCGGATGCGGTGATGGCACAGATCGTGAACCAACGTCTCTTGCGGGTCGGTACTGACACCAGGTCCTCCCGAACGGGCACGGATACAGCCGTCGGGGACGACCCGACCACCGGAGACAGGAGGAGTCCGGCACTTGGAAAGCCCTTGACCAGAACCTGTCACTATCGATGGCCGGAAGTCGACCGGCCCCGCCGCGCCTTCACCGGCCCCGCCGCGCCTTCACTGGCCCCGCCGCGCCTTCACCGGCCCCGTCGCGCCTTCACCGGCCCAGCCGCGCCTTCGCCGGCCTCGCCGCGCCTTCGCCGGCCGCTCCGGGTCAGAGGGCCGCGGTCCGCCCGCGGGCGACGACCGGCAGCACACCGGCGAGGGCCAGCGCGATGCCGCCGGAGATCAGCAGCGGGAGGTGGCCGTCGGTGCCCCAGGCGAGCCCGGCCCACACGCCCGCGAGCAGGACGGCGGCGCCGGTGGCGCCCTGGTAGAGGCCCTGCGCGGTGCCCTGCTGGTGGTCGGGGACGAGCGTGGAGATCCAGGCCTTGCCGACGCCGTCGGTGCAGGCCGCGAAACCGCCGTAGAGCGGCAGCACCACGAACACCGCCCAGGGGCTGTGGATCAGGCCGAGGCCCAGGTAGCCGATCGCGAAGAAGACCAGACCGGCGGCGAAGACCAGCGGGCGCGGCAGTCGGTCGGACAGCGCCCCCGCGGGGTAGGACAGGGCGGCGTATACGAGGTTGTAGACCGCGTACGCGCCCACCACCCCGGCCGTCGAGAGGCCCAGGTCGTGCGCACGCAACAGCAGCAGCGCGTCAGGGAAGTTGACGAGGTTGAAGGCGAGCAGCACCCCGAGAACCCGCCAGTAGGGGCGGGGCAGGGACCGCCAGGGTGTGCGGGCGGCCCGCGTCGAGGAGCCGCCCGCCCCGTCGGTTCGGGGGTCGCGGACGGCGGCGACCAGCGCGACCGATGCGACGGCGGGGATCACGGCGATCCAGAACAGCGGGCGCAGCCGGTGGTCGAGCGCCTCGTACAGGACCAGCCCGACGAGCGGGCCGACCACCGCGCCGGCGGTGTCGGCGGCGCGGTGCAGGCCGAACACCTTGCCGCGCTGTCCGTTCGGAACGCCCTCGACGAGCAGGGCGTCGCGAGGCGCCCCGCGCATGCCCTTGCCGAGCCGGTCGGTGACCCTGGCGACGAGAACCATCGGCCACGCGGTCGCGAGCGCGATCAGCAGCTTGCCCACCGCGGCCAGCCCGTATCCCGCACCGATCAGCGGACGACGGGCGAACCGGTCGGCCAGGCGCCCGGCGGCCACCTTGGTGATCGAGGCGGCCCCCTCGGCCGCTCCCTCGATGGCGCCGACGGCGACGGGCGGGGCGCCGAGCACCACGGTCAGGAAGATCGGCAGGATCGGATAGAGGAGTTCGCTGGCCGCGTCCTGGAGAAAGGACACGCCGCACAGCACCTGCACGTTGCGGGTCAGCCAGGCGGGGCGGCGTCCGTTCGGCCGCGGGGCGCTGCTGGTTTCTGTCACGGGTACAGGATCTCCAGGAAGCGGTCGAGCGCCATGGTGACGTCGGCCGGGACGAGGGCTGTCGCGGCGACCAGGACCGCCTCGCGAACGGACACCGACGTGATCTCCTCCCCCTCGACCGACGGGACTTCCGGGCCGTATGTCGCTCGGGCCGCCACAGGACGTTCCGGATCCTGCCTGACGACCTCCCGCTTTGACACGAGGTCCCGCTGCCGAGCAGCCACTCACGCACGCGGCTTGGCCTTCTCGTTCCGAGATGTGGTGGCGGGTGAGTGTCCGGCGTCTTTCGGGAACGGTGGGCTGAGTGCTCCGGCCGCGCGATCTGCCTGATGGTCGACGTGAAGCCGCAGGTCGGCGCCGTCCTAGCGCGTCAGGAGGCTGCACCCGCAAGGCACTCGCGCCCACCGCGTGCCCAATCTTTGGGTCCAGGAGCGCCGACAAAACACCGCAGCGGTTCACCAATACACAAGCCCCAGGCCGCTGACCTGGGGCTTCGAAAAGAGCGGGTGACGAGAATCGAACTCGCGCTCTCAGCTTGGGAAGCGACGGCGCTCGCACAGGCTCCATGGCTCTGACCAGCATGAATACCTGACCCCCGAGGTGATCGTGCGTGTCGGATCGCACCGTCGTTGACCGTGGGTTTCCGTCCTTACGGGCATGCGGAGGGCACGGGACCTCGGAAGACGGCAGGCCGGCACCACCGAGGAGACGGCTGCACGCGGTCCGCCCGGTGCGGGGATCAGCTGTTGAACAGGGCGTTGCGGCCGCACTGCATCCACGAGCGCCTGGCGCCGGGTCCTCTGTCATTCGATCAGAGCCGCGCGGGGCACTCGCCGACCGCTGTGCCATTTCGAATGGCATACTCGGAGTGTGACTGACGACGACGTTGACTTCCCGCCCGGCGACGGCCCCACCAGCGGTATCTCCGTCACCTTGACCGCCGGTACCCTGCAGGCCATCCGTGAGCGGGTCGGCAAGCGAGGTGTCTCGGCTTACCTGGAGAAGGCGGCCCAGCGGCAGATCGAGCGCGACAATCTGGATGAGCTGATCGCGGACTTCGACAAGGTGCACGGTCCGGCCGACCCCGAGGCCGTGGCGGCCAAGCGTGCCCGGCTGACTGGAGGCGCCACGAACGCAGGGGCGGCCGCGTGAGCGGTGTCCTGGTTCTGGACAGCGAGGGCCTGGCAAAGGCCGTACAGCGGGATCGGGAGATCCACGAGTGGCTGACGGCGGCTCGGGACGCGGACTTGCCCGTGATCACCTCGGCGGCCGTGTTGGTCGAGGTGATCCATCCGAAGATCGACGACGCCGCACTGAAGTGGACCCTGTCCCGCCTGAGCGTCGAGCCCGTGACCCAAGCCGTCGCGCAATCCGCTGCCGCCTTGCTGCGGGCAGCGGGGCTGCACGGCCACAAGCACGCCATCGACGCCATGCTGTGCGCGACCGCCTTGCAGCATCCCGGCCGGGTGACGATTTTGACTTCGGACGTGGAAGACATCGGGCTGCTCACCGCCGAGCATCCGCGCCTGAGTGCCGAGAAGGTCTGAGCCGCGACGCCTTGTAGAAGCGGTGCTCGCCGTGCGGACGCGGCTCTCGCTCAGCGGTCTCCTGCCCAGGCGGCAGGTCGGCTGGGGGGACACCCTCTCGACCTGCTCGGATCGGGCTGAACGATAGCGCGGTCGGCATCGGGCAGGGGCGTGTCACGTCCGAGTAGCGGCGCCTCCACTGTTGCGAACCCTCTGGAAGGGCATGGACTCGGGCTCCGGCACGCGCCAGACGATGCGGACTTGTTCGTCGAGAGGAAGCGAGGGGCCACCGATGTAGATGCGGTGGATGAAGTAGAGAACGGCCAGTCTGAATGCCTCCGGTTCGATGTCGGTCGGCTTCGTCACCGTGGCCCGGCTCAGCTTGTTCACTTGGCGCACGACGCTTGAATCGGCTTCGAGCGGACCGAGCTCGCTGAGGATCTCCGGATCGAGTTCGGCTTCCTCGCGCATGGCCTGGATCGACCGACTCAGCAGGTCGGGCTCCGATTCGACCCGGTCGACGATTCGAGCGATGACGTAGTCATGGAGCACATCCGCCTCGATGTTGCCGTGCTCCACCGGTTCTTCGCCCGTGCAACTCGGGCACCCCTCGCACTCAGTGGGTTCGTCAGCTTCCTGAGAGGAGACGAAGCACGAGACCACCCACATGATCTCGGCACGGTTCAGCTCCAGTTCCTCGGCGGTCGGCAGGTCGGGGTCGCCCCATTGACTACCGGGATCACCGCCATCTCCGTCTCCACCCCCCGGCGGCGTCATCTCGGAGCGCAGCAAGGACTCCAGACTGACGAGGTACGGTTCCCAGCCGTGCGCGCTCATCAGTAGCGTCGCCAGCGCGTCCCCCGGGCGCTTCCAGAAGATGAGGTCTTCGTCGAAGCCGTTGACGAAGTGCAGGACGTGGTCCGTCGAATCAAACTCCACTCCGGACATCTCGCTCAGGTGGGTCAGGACCGCTTGACGGCCCCGATAGCGTCCGACGTAGCGGCGGGCCTGAGCGACGAAGAACGGCACAGCGCTGTCGTTCAGCACAGCGTTGGGGCTGACGCCGATGAAACGCGGGGGGTTCAGCGGACCGGACCGGCGGAGCTGTTGGGTGGCGTTCGCCCAGTGCAGTCGTCTGGTGTCCGGGTCGTACACCACGCAGTAGACAGGAATGTTCCCGTCCGCCCAGGTATCACCGTGCTGGTCGACAGGCACCGCGTAGCCGTTGCCTCGGCGCCAGCTACTCCCACCCTTGACCTGGACCTTGATCGTGTCGCTCGTGAGATGCCCGTCGTCGGCGAAGGTGACGTAGAAATCCTCTCCGAAGTCGTTCTGCCCGGATATCTCTTGAACGATGTGGTCGTGGTCTTCAAGCAGGGTGCGCAACGCGTTCACGGCAGCCTGCCCCACACGCCGCCCCTTCGAGACCTTCGGCATGCCGTGCCCCCTCGGAAGGTTCCTCGCCGGCCCCTGCGGACGAGGGGCCGGTGTCTGCCTGGATTAGCCTGCCCCATACCTATGACACCGGGGCCGGGATATGACACCGGGGCCGGAACGAGGGAGGTCGTAGGGCGCCTGCTGAGCGGCCTGGCATGGCGCGGCCCGGAAACGGCTGAGGCCCAGGTCACTGACCTGGGCCTTCTCCATGGAGCGGGTGACGAGAGTCGAACTCGCGCTCTCAGCTTGGGAAGCGACGGCGCCTGGGTAGGCTGCACGGCTCTGACCAGCGTAGACACCTGGTGCTCGACGTGGTCCTGTGGGTCGGATCGCACCGCGGTCGACCGTGGTTTCCCGTCCTTACGGGCACACCGAGGGCACGGAAACCCGGAAAGGGAGAGGTCGGCGCTGCTGACGTTGCCACCGCGCATGGGCCACCTTGTGCGGAGACCAACTGTCGAAGTGACGTTGCTGCTGCATACGAGTGGTCCCGGCTGGGGCATCGCGGAGGTGTCGTCGGGGAACGAAGCGGCGCTGTCCGCTGCACGAAGGGCTACGTGGCGAACTCCAGGGCGACGTGGAGCTGACGTCCTCCCGGCCTTCCCCGACCGCAACCTTGTCGCCCGTTGGCGAGTCTTGATCGTGCAAGTGATCTCATTGTCCTCGCTTTCCACTCCCGTGGAGGAACCAAGTGGGCAGACGTGCCCTCGTCCGTGGCGGTTTGGCCGTCGCCACCTCGCTGACCCTGGCCATGAGCCTCGGCCCGCTGACAGGCGAGGTCTACGCGGCCGCCGCCTCCGAGGTGGTCATCCCGGCGCAGACATCCCTGCTGCCGCGGACCGCGCTGTTCAGCGCCGGACCTTCAGGGTTCCTGCGCTATGAACCCGGCCGTGGCCATGTGTGGACCACCTACACGGGCGAGGACACGGTGGTGGACGCCTCGGCCGACGAGGTCTGGGGCATGCCGGAGTTCGGCGCCGGCTCGGACGTGGTCGCCCGCTACGACGACAGCACGCGGACCGTGACGCTGCGGGACATGGGGGCCGGGGGCGCGGTCACGACTCTCGCGCTCCCCCAGGGCCACACCTACCGGGGGACGCTCGGGCGGACCGTCCTCACGACCGCCTGGACGGCCGGCCGGCTGACCTGGCACCTGCTCGACCTCCAGGACGACGGCACCGTGGGCGACCGCGCGGTGTCGGGCGTCCCGGCCGGCGTCTCCTCGGTGAGCACCGGCCACTCGCCCGTGGCCGACGCCCACGGCACGGTGGTGCAGTACTGGACGGGCAGCACGACCCACAGCGGCTGGATAGACACCGACAAGGGCACGTTCGTCGAGCTGCCGTACAACCCGACCATCACCACGACCGGGCGTGTGGTCCTCACCCCCACCCACCTGGTGTCGTGGGACGGCGTCGACACCGTCTCCGTGTACTCCCGCGCCGACCTGACCACGGCCGTCCGTACCGTGCCGCTGGAGAACGACTACGCGACCCACCTGCTGGGCATGGTCGGCGACCAGCTCCTGGTCTCCCGCTACGACTCCTCGCTGGGCGCCAAGGACGGCGGCCTGCCCGTCTGGCGGGTCGACGCGCTCGCCCCCGACGGCTCGACGACCAAGTCCGTGCTGGCCCGCTCGGAGAGCCTCGCCCTCGCCGTCCCCACCCCCGACGGCGGGCTCCTCGTGCCCGGCGGCGGCGCCGACACCGCCGACTTCGGGGTGAACCTGGTCCGCGCAGGCACCGGCGGCACCCCCGTCGCCGAGAAGGTCGCGGCCTCCGTGCTGGACCCCGTGGCCGACCCGGTACCCGAACTCACCCTGGACAACGGCCGGTTGACAGTGACGGAACGGGACCACGAGACCGGCCGTACCTCCATGTACAGCCGGACGATCGGCAGCACCGGTGACGCCCTCACGGTCGGCCCCCGCACCTCCCAGGGCCTCGTCACCGCCTCCGCGCCGTACCTCGTGGGCACCGGGGACGGCCGTACGGTCGTCTGGAACTCGTATCTCTCGGGCGACGACCGCGTCCCCCGGGTCGTCCAGCCGACGGGCACGCTGCCCGGCACGGCGATCGACCCCCAGCACAGCTATGTGCGGGTCTGGGACGCCAAGGGCAGGCACGTCGCAATGGCCACCGAGTACACGGCGGCGGCCGGTTCGCAGACGCGGGTGGTCGACCTCGACACCGGCTCCACGGTGCTCACCTCGGCGACGCACGGCCAGGCGCTGTGGGGCACCACCCTGTGGGTGGCTGACGGCAACGACAGCGCCGCGCCGGTCGACGTCCGCACCGGCAAGCGCGGCGACTCGGTGTGGTTCGGCCGGAACTGCCTGCTGGAGGACCTCCAGGCGGTGGGGCGCCTGCTGCTGTGGTCGTGCGTCGGCTCGGCCGAGAGCCAGGGCGTCTACGACACCGTCACCCAGACCAGGACCACCCTCACGCAGGGCGCTTGGGACACCGCCAAGCTCGGCGACGGCTTCGTCGTCACCAGCGCCGGCGGCGAGTTGAAGGTGACCGACGTCCGCGGTGCCACGCCGGTGACGCACTCGGTGGCCACCCTCTCGGGCGGGGAGCCCTGGGACGTCGACCCGTACACCGGCCTGATCGCGTATGTCGACACCAAGGAGAACACCCACCTGGTGCCCAGCGGCGTCCCCGTCTCAGCGCTGTCCCAGCTCGACGCCTCGGTCGCGGGCTCGGTCGACGTCAAGACCGCGGCCTGGAACCCGCGTTGGTGGCTGTCGAAGCAGGTCGCGTCCTGGACGCTCACCCTCAGGAACAAGGCGACCGGTACGACCGCCCGCAGCCTCTCCGGCGGTACGGCACAGGGCGCGCTCCAGACCTCCTGGAACGGCAAGGACACGGCCGGCAGGCTCGTCACCAACGGCGCCTACACCTGGACGCTGACCGCCACCCCGGCCGACGGCCAGGGCGCGGCCCTCACCAGGACCGGCACGCTCAAGGTCACCGGCGCGACCCCGGTCCGACGGGACTTCGCCACCGCGGACGGCTTCGGCGAGGTGCTCACCCTCAACGGCTCGGGCGGACTGACGTACCAGTACGGCACCGGCACCGGCACCCTGACCGCCAAGAAGACGGGCTCCGGCTGGCCGACGAGCGCGAAGTTCGTGCCGTACGGCGACCTCAACGGCGACCGGTGCAACGACGTCCTCGTGCGCTACGGCAGCGGTGCGCTGCGCGCCTACCGGCCCGCGTGCGGCGCGGCGGTGACTCCGTCGACGGCGTACACCACGCTGGGCACCAGCGGCTGGACGCAGTACGACGTGCTGACCTCGCCCGGGGACGTCAGCGGTGACGGCCGGGCGGACCTGATCGCCCGACAGGCCTCCACCGGGGACGTCTACCTCTACAAGGCGACGAGCGCGGGCAAGCTGTCGGCGCGGACGAAGATCGCCTCCAAGTGGACGGGCTACAAGAAGATCGTGGGTGCCGGCGACCTCAACGGCGACGGCCACGGCGACCTGCTGGCGCAGGACAAGTCGAACGAGCTGTGGCGCTACGACGGCACCGCGACGGGCAAGTTCAAGAGCCGGGTGAAGGTCTTCAACGACTGGGGGGCCTCGTACAACGTCATCACCGGCGTGGGCGACATCACCGGCGACGGCAGGGCCGACCTCGTCTCCCGCGACACCTCCGGCACCGTCTGGCGCAACAACGGCAACGGCAAGGGCTCCTTCGGTGGCCGCACCAAACTCGCCACCGGCTGGCAGAGCTACAAGGGCGTGTTCTGACTCACGCCACACGCCCTCTGTCTCGAGGCGTCTCGGGGCGCGGAGTCGACAAAAGCTCTGGACAGCAAGAAGCCCCAGGTCACTGGCCTGGGGCTTCGAAAAGAGCGGGTGACGAGAATCGAACTCGCGCTCTCAGCTTGGGAAGCTGCGATCATTTGCCGCCCTTTGCATCGCTGACCTGGGCAGACAGCTCGCAGGGAGTCTCGTCGGCTTCGGTAACTTTCACCGTGGTTCCCCGCTGCTCCCCGCTCTATCTGGTGCGCTTGTGGTGCAGCACCGTTGTCAGTGCTCGCCCGTACTCTTCAGAGCGTTGGGTCGGTCTGCTGTCGCTGTACGGCGACAACGCGACCAAGGGGGGTGGCTCAGAAGAGGTCCCCGAGCCATGTCGGTCCGGGACTTCGTGAAGCTCCAACACCACCCCCCTCCTAAGCCTCTGGGGGCGCGCACGCTTTCCAAGTGTGCTTGTGCCCCTCGGAGGGCCGTACGGAGCCGTTCACCTGCGTTTGTGTGCGCTCGTTGTCCTGGAGCTTGACCGGCGACGGTACTAATCCGGACGGGCCGGTACCCGTGCGAATGAGACCAGAAGTGAGACCAAGACCGAGACCGGCGTCGGCGGGTTGCCGGGAAATCGAACACGCCTGATCAGGCGCCTCCCGACCTGCAACGTTACCCGTTGCTTGAGACGGCGGCCGAGGCATAGGAGGCTCTGTCCCGTGCTCAGGGAACCTATCCAGCTGACGATCGCAGAAGACGGCTCGGTCACCCTCCCACTGTTGAGCAACCTCGGACGGCCCAGAGACGGCCCAGGGAGCCGGGCCATCCGCCGCGCCGCACCTTCTGATCCGTAGCTCTATATGGATCGGTTAGTGACGGTCATTGCGGTCAGACCGAAGCCTCCAAGGGCCGCTCTGAACTGCGACGTTGGGGGATCTTCGAATCAGACTCCTTCGAGGGAGCGGACACTGTTGCGGTCGGGTGGCCTCGCGTGGGGAGGCATGATCTGGATCGTCAGTCCGTGTGCAGGGCGGAGCGCAGGGTCTGGATCGCGAGGGTGATGGCGCCCTGGGCGGCCTGGGTGGAGCGCAGGGTGTTGAGCATCACGAAGTCGTGAATGATGGCCAGGAAGCGGACGGTAGTGACCGGGACGCCGGCCTGGCGGAGCTTGGCGGCGTAGGCCTCGCCCTCGTCGCGCAGCACGTCGGCCTCGCCTGTGATGACCAGGGCTGGGGGCAGGCCGGACAGCTGGTCGGTAGTGGCGCGCAGTGGGCTGGCTGTGATCTGCGCCCGCTCACTCTCGTCGGTGGTGTACTGGTCCCAGAACCACTGCATGCCGTCGCGGCGCAGGAAGTAGCCGGTGGCGAACTGGTGGTAGGAGGGAGTGTCGAAGCTCGCGTCGGTGACCGGGTAGAACAGCACCTGCTGCACCAGCGGCACGTCCCCGCGCTCCTTGGCCATGAGGGTCAGCGCGGCGGTCATGTTGCCGCCGACCGAGTCGCCTGCCACGGCGAGACGGGTCGCGTCGAGCTGCTTGGCGGCGCCGTCGGTGACGATCCAGCGGGCGACGGTGTAGTTCTCCTCGATGGCGACGGGGTAGCGCACCTCGGGCGAGAGCGAGTACTCGGGGAAGACCACGGCGGCCTGCGCGCCGACGGCCAGTTCGCGGACCAGGCGGTCGTGGGTGTGCGCGTTGCCAAACACCCATCCGGCACCGTGGATGTAGAGGACCACCGGGAGGTCGCCGGTCGCTCCGGCGGGCCGAACGATGCGGGCCCGGACGCTGCCGGTGGGACCGCCCTCGACGGTGATCCACTCCTCGTCGACCGCCGGCTTCTCGATGTCTCCGGACTGGACCTCGTCGACGGCCTTGCGGCCCTCTGCCGGGGGCAGGTCGAAGAGGTAGGGCGGGTTTGCGGTGGCCTCCACGAAGGCCTGCGCCTCCGGCTCCAGCACGGGTGTGGCAGGTGCCGTGTCGTCTGACATGTTCTGTTCCTTGGATACTGTGAGTGATATTCCGCGCCACGGATTCCTAGCCGCCAGTGCACCGTGCCGCTTGGGACGCTCGCCGCCACTGGACCGGCGACTTGCCGGGGCACGCCCAGCCTCCGACGAGGGCTGCTGCGCGGGCTACAGTCGTTTGCCCCAAACGATGCACTGCATCTGCGTCCCGCTATGAGCCGCATGGAAGGCGTGAGAACAGCCGGAAGCGCAGTCGGCAGATCATCGCGTCGGTCTCCCGCCGCAACGCGTGCGCCACGACGGCTCCCTGCTGGCCCTGCACCAGGCGCTGCCACAGCACCTCCGGCTCCGTCTTTGGAATCAGGAGGTGACCCGGGTGGCCGGCTTCGCCGCAGCGACCTCACGGACGGCGATAGGGCGGCCGAGTGAACGGCGCTCGCAGTTCAGCCTGACCAGCGGCACACCGGGGTCCCACTCGGCTGAGGCGCGCTCCAGGGCGTGCCACCGTGTGCGTTTGTACGCCTCTGTTGATGTCAGCTACTGATGTCACGCAACAGGCCTCGGAACTGCGGCTTCGCCCGTAAAGCCGTGACCCGCCGGATAGGCCGGACGCCAGGCAGGCCAGCAAGACTGCCGTTCGGGCGACCTCCCGCCTTTCAGGCGAGTTGATCGTGCGACCAGGATCATGATCCAGCCCGACAACGACAGACGTCGACACCCCGTGACATACCGCTGCGTACGCTGACGTCCGTTGTCGTTGCCGTCAGACTGCCGTCAGGGGCCGACGGCCAGGGATGGTGTGGGGCACGGGCATCTTCTGATCCGTAGCTCTACGGAGACCGGTCATTGAAGGTCATACAGGCTGCCGGGACGGTGATGAGAGCCGATGTTGGGCGCTGCCGGTTGCTGGAGTTGCTGTACTTCGCTGCTGTACCGCACCGAGTTCCGTCGAGACCTCTTCACGGCGAGCTGTCCACCCGTTTCCAGCGAGTTCCCTGCCGTCGCCATTCAGCGCAGCGGTTAAAGTGCCCCTTCACCATGACATCGCGGCAAAATGCGCGATTATGGCTGAAGAGGCTGTATCGGTATGTGCCAGGGAGCCACAGATGGACGCCGCGGACGGACTCCTCCGAAGGGCTGAGCCGGCGGCTCTGCTGACGTTGGACGGTGCCATCCGCGACCTCAACGCTGCGATGGCAACAGCGCTGGGCAGGCCGGCGCGGCAGTGCCTGGGACGTGACTTCGGTGAGCAGTGCCTGGGACGTGACTTCGGTGATCTGTGGCCCGCAAAGCAACGGGTGTCGGCCGACGGTCTCGTGGCCCACGCCGCCAGGACGAAGACGGTCGCGATGCGGGTGCTGGAGTTCCCCGGCCAAGGTGGAGCACCACCTGTTGCCTGCTTGATCGAGGCGCGGCTGGTGAAGGATTCCGCCGGTGACGGGCAGCTGGTCTGGGTGCACGCACTGGATACACGGAACGACCTGGCGAGCCTGTTGATCCCGTTCCGGCTGGCCGCCGAGGCCGCCGATCTCGGCCTGTGGCTGTATTCAGCACATGAGCAGCAGTTGGAGTGGCTCGGCGGCGCACCCGCCCTGGCCGCGACCCTCCCGGATCCCGATACCTACCTCTCTACAGTGATCTCGGCAGTGCACTCCGACGACCAGGCGGCCTTGCGGCAGCTTCTGCGCCCGCCCGCCGCCCAGTCCCCCTGGATCAGGTTGCGGTACCTCACCCCGCACGACGGCTGGCACCAGCTGACCATCCAGACCCGTCGGATCCAGTTGGGGTATGGCGGCCCCGAGCGGACCTTCGGGGTGGTCCGCGACGACACCAAGCAGGAGAAGCGCAAGAAGAAGGCGCAGGCCGCGCTGGCTAGCGAGCGACGGCGCGCCAAGGAGATCGCCGACTTCTCCTCCGCCTTGATCACCGCAGCCACGGGGCAGGAGCTGCAGCAGGTCGTCCTGACCCGGCTCGCTGCGACCTTCGGCGCCAGCGGCGCCCTGCTCGCACTCGTCGACGACGGCCGCCTGCGCTACTTCACCGATGCCGGGATGGCCATGTGGGAGATCGAGACCCTGGACGGCCTGCGGCTGGACCATCCGAGCCCGCTGCCCGAAGCGATCCGCACCGGCCGACCGCAGTTCATCCCTGACCGGGAGGATTACATCCGCCGCTGGCCGCACGGGGCCCTTATTTCGTGGCTATCCCGGATCGGCTTCGACTATGCCGTCTCGATCACCCCCCTCAGCGAGACCAGCAATCAGCCACTCGGGGCGTGGACGGTGTTCTACGGCAGCGGGCACCGGCCGTCCTTGGACGAGCGGACCCTCATGGGTACTCTGGCCGACCTGGCAGGCCAGGCGGTGCGGCGCATCAGGTTGCAGCAGGCACGAGTCGAGCTGGCCACGGCGCTGCAGCAGACCATGCTGCCCACGCTGCCCGAGCACCTGGCGGGCCTGGAGGTCGCCGCCCGCTACCGGCCCAGCCGGGACGGGCTGGATATCGGCGGGGACTGGTACGACGCCTTCGTGATGCCCGACGGGGCTGTCGCCCTGGAGATCGGAGATGCCCAGGGACACGACGTGGACGCCGCCGCAGCCATGGGACAGGTGCGCGCCTCCATACGCGCGATCGCCGCCCACGAACCAGATCCCGCAACCGTGCTGACGCGCACCAACGAGCTGCTCGTCACGATGCAGGCGGCACGATTCGCCAGCTGCACCATGCTGCGTCTCGACCCGCGCGACGGACAGGTCACCGGCGCCAGCGCCGGCCACGTGCCGCTGCTGTGCGCACGCAGGGACGGCAGCCACAGCGTCCGCGAGCTGCCGGGCGGGCCGGTCCTGGGGGTCGTGCCCGACACCGACTACGGCGAGGAGACCTTCACCCTGGACCGGGACAGCGCGCTGGTCATGGTCACCGACGGACTGGTCGAAGGACCCGGCCTGACGCTGGAAGCCGGACTGGAGCGAGCCGGAACACTGGCCGGCGCGGCCCTCCACGACGGACTGAACGCCGAGGAGACCGCCGACCGCATCCTCGACGCCGCAGTCGCGGTGGACCACCTCGACGACGTGGCCGTGCTGGTCATCCGACGTACGTGACTGCGTCAAGCTGGCGGGGCGCCATCAATCGGTCGATGACGACGCCCACGCCGGCACAGGCTTTGAGATCCAGCCTCATCCTTATCAGGTCGATCCTGGGATTCTATCGATGTCGGTCAACCCGACGTGGCCTTGGACTGACTGTCCGCCGACGTTCGACCACAACCGCCGTTGACCGCTCCTGTTGGTGTCAGTCGCTGGTGTCAAACCAGGTGAACCTGAGTGTTGAGAGCCTCGGACGCTCGGTAGAGATAGCTCAGGTAAGCCCTATGGGCGATCGCGCCCTTCTCCCTCACCGCATCAAGGTCGGCATCCTCTCCGGTCTCGACCTTGCGTATGATCTCAGCAATGGCGTCGCGCAGCTCACCGAGGCCACCGTCCAAGCTGATGGTTGCCTGGACGACTGAGTGCGGACCCTCCATGTAGACCTGTGCTTCCCACGTCTCTAGCACGGTGTTTCCGTGGTCAACGCTCTCTTCCACTAAAGCGCGAACTCTGGTCAATTGGTTCTCGCGACTGGGCTCATGCGCAGCAGCGACCTCTAGTGCAATCCGAGCTTCTGTGAGTCGTTCGTAGTCCTTCTTGGCGGCTTCCGCATACGAGGCATAAGCCTGCTTGCGCGGCTCACGGAGCATGCGAGCGTGCTCAGCCTGAATCTGCATACGGGCTTGCGACTTGGTGAGCAGCGCAGCGACTACCCCAGCCCCGCCCGTTCCCAAAGCACCGACCGTGGCACCGAGTACGGCAGCAATCCCTGCGTCCATGGCGAGATCTTGGCCGACTCTGCTTCGGTCTGTCAGGCGGTCCGGCTGAGAGGTGAGTCGCGCTTTCCTCACCCATCATCCTCCCCGGCTCCCATCCCGTCCGCCGTCTCCCCGGCTCCCATCCCGTCCGCCGTCGGCCCACACACCGTGGAGCGGGCGTGGTTCATGGCGTCCAGGTGGAGCGCGCCACTGTACGAACGACCTGGACGCCATGGGCCGCGTCTGCTCGGCTCTGCCTGGGTCGACGGTGGACGGGATGGGAGCCACCCACGCTCACCACGATGTGCCCGCGGCCGGGAACGGCACCCCCTCCCACCCGGTGCCGGTTGATCCCCCGCCGGAGGCATCGTCTGTGACCGTGGGCCGCGCACGTGCCGGGTGCTCGACTCATGACCTCCGGGCCTATCCAAGTGGGCGGGCGTCGGCGCAGCCGGGGCGGAGCGGGCCGAAGGCAGGAGCGGCGCCCCGAGCGGAGCCGGGAGCCCGCCCGGCGGAGCGGAGCGCAGCCGGCTTGAACCAGTAGAGAAAGTTGTAACTCACTCGGGCCGGTGGGGCTGTCCTACTTCGCTTGATGCTTGACGTGTTGACGTCACTTGATGCTTGACGGTTCCGTCCTCGGCTTTGCTGTCCGTGAGGGCTTTCGCGGAGGG